>DATHGL010000026.1:0-3583 GCA_035317625.1 Gemmatimonadales bacterium
CTGTTGGTGTTGTACGGCGCTCGCCTGTGGGCGATCACCCGCGGCGTGCTCCGGGGCGACACCGCGAGCGTGCGATATGCGGTGCTGCTGACGATCGCGACGATTCCCGCGGGCGTGGTCGGCGTCCTGCTGCACCGCCAGATCGAGGAGCGATTCCATTCCCTCACCTGGCTCGGGGTACAGTTTCTGATCACCGGAGCCCTCCTGTGGTGGACGCGAGGCCGACAGGGCGACCGCGACCTCCCCTCGCCGGGCGTCGCGACCGGCATCGGGCTCGCCCAAGCGTTCGCCATTCTCCCGGCTATCTCCCGGTCGGGGGCGACGGTCGCGGCGGCGCTGTGGGGAGGCCTCACCCCGACGGCGGCGGCGGAATTCAGTTTCCTGATGGCGGTTCCCGTGATCGCCGGCGCCGCGCTGCTCGAGGGGCGGGACGCCGTGCTGAACGTCGCGGCCGTCGGGGCTGTGCCGTGGGTGGTGAGCTTCGTGGCGGCGTTCGTCAGCGGCTTGTGGTCCATCCGGTTTCTCGTGGCCCTCCTCAAGCGCGGTCGGTTTTTCGCGTTCGCACCCTACTGCTGGGCGGTCGGCGTGCTGACGCTCGTGTACGCGATGTGGCGCGCCTAGCACTCGACGGCGTCCCCGCGGTGGACCTGGCCCGCCGCTGGGGCGTCGCGCAGTGCGGTCTGTTCCAACGGCTCGATTCCACCCTCAATGCCGTTCACGAGCTCGGCGCGCAGGGTGCGCCGGCGGGTAGCGTGGTGCTCGCCGACGAGCAAACGGCCGGGCGGGGACGCGACGGGCGCACCTGGCACTCCCCTGTGGGCGGCGCGTGGCTGGGCATGCTCCTCCGCCCGGTGCGCGCGGAGCTCGGCGTGATGTCGGTGCGGGTGGGGCTCGCCGTCGCAGACGCGGTGGACGCCCTCCTGGGCCAGGCCGCGAGCCGCCTCAAGTGGCCCAACGACGTGTTGCTGGGCGAGCGCAAGCTCGCGGGGATCCTGTGCGAGGGTCGCTGGCACGGCGACGCGCTGCAATGGTTGGCGGTCGGCGTCGGCGTGAACGTGTGCAACGTGATCCCCGCGGACGTGACGCGGCGGGCGGTGGCCCTGGTGGAGTGGCTACCGGCGGTCCGGCGGATCGATCTGCTGGACCGACTCGTCCCCGCGGTCGCGGGGCTCGCAGCGGGTACGGCGGCGCTCTCCGAGCGAGAGTGCGCCGCGTTCGCCGCGCGCGACTGGCTCCACGGTCGCCAGCTGCGCTCGCCCGCGGCCGGGCGGGCAGGGGGCCTGCGCCCCGACGGCGCGCTGCTCGTCGATCTCGGGGTGGGGACGATCGCCGTGCGGGACGGGCACGTCGAACTGGCGTAGCGGGGAACGCTGACCCGGGGGGCCTGCGCATGGTGTATGAGGGACTGTAAGTCCCAGCTCGGCGCAGGCGCGTCCTGAAGGACGCCCATGATAGGCACCCCTCGCGCGGAAATGCACCGGTCGGGAGCGATTCGATCCCGATCTCAGGACCACCCTGCATAGGGTCTAGGCGTGCCAGTTCGACTCTACGTGCACCTGACCTGGACCACTCTACAACGCCAGCCCCTCATTAATGACGGTGTCGCGAATTTCCTACGACGCTTTCTGCCGCAGGAGGCCCAGCGCCATGGCGCGCGGCTTCTCGCGTCGGGCATCGTTTCGGATCACGTCCACGTGGTTCTGCAACTCCCTCCCATCACCAACATCCCTCGATTGGTGCAGGGATTGAAGGGTGCAAGCGCGCGTCTCGCCAATCGGGACGGTCTGTTGCCGCGGGCCCCCCTGCGTTGGGCCGAGGGATACGATCTGCGAAGTGTTGGCGTCCGACAACTCGGTACCGTGGTGGCGTATGTTGAAAACCAAGCGGCACGCCACCCAAGGCTTGCCGTCGACCAGCGTCCTTGAGGACGCGATGAAGCCGAGGAGGGACTTGAGTCCCTCATATCGACGGGAGCGGCGCTGACCTCAATTGAGCCTCGATCTCGTCGCGAGGGTGCCACACGGGCGCCGCTTGGCAGCCCCGTCCCCCGGCGTCTATACTTCCGCCTCCCATGCTCCTCGCCATCAACATCAACAACACCGAAACGAAAGTCGGGCTGTTCCGTGGCGACAGCCTCGAGGCCCACTGGCGTCTCACGACCACGCCTTCCCGCACGCCCGACGAGTGGGCGGCCACGCTCACGTCGTACCTGGCGCAGGAGGGTCGGTCCACCCAGGAGGTGCGGGCGGCGGTCGTCGCCTCGGTCGTGCCGCCCGTGACGCAGGGGCTGTGCGAAGCGGTGGAGCGGGCGACGACGGTGCGCCCGGTGGTCGTGGACGGCCGCTCGCGGCTGCCGATCACGCTCGACGTGGAGGAGCCGCTGCAGGTGGGAGCGGACCGCATCCTCAACACGCTCGCCGCGGCGCAGCTGTTTCGGCGCGACACCATCGTCGTGGATTTCGGGACCGCCACGACCTTCGATTGCATCACCGCGGACGGCCATTTCCTGGGAGGCGTGATCATGCCCGGGATCCGCACCGCGTCGGACGCGCTGATCCGCGGCACGGCGAAGCTGCCCGCGACGGACCTGACGCCGCCTGCGCGCACCATCGGCCGCCGCACCGACGAGGCGATCCGGTCGGGCGTACTGCTGGGTACCGCCGATGCCGTGGACGGGATCGTGCGCCGCATCAAGGCGGAGTGGCCCAACGGCAAGACGCCGCACGTCATCGCCACCGGGGGCCTCGCGGGCCTCGTGGTGCCGCTGGTGCACGAGATCGAGTCGGTGCATCCCGACCTGACCCTCACCGGGCTCCGCATTGCCGCCGCGGCGCTCGGCCTCACGTGGTAGCCGACTCCCGCGCGCTCAACGCGTGGCGCCGCTGGGGCTACCGGGTGCTCCCAGGCGACCTGTATTCCTACATTCTCCACCTGCGTCCCGCCGAGTGGCCGATCATGGCGGGCCACACCATCCTGGGCTATGTGCTCGCCGTGGGTATCAGGGGAGCGGGAAGCGGGGAGCGGTTGGCGCCGGCGCTCCTGGCGCTCGTGGTGTGGGTGATTTTCCTGAACGGCGGCACGCTCGCGATCAACTCCGTGTTCGACAAGGACGAAGGGGACATCGGGTACCTCAATGCGCCGCCGCCGCTGCCGCGGCACCTCCTCGGCTTCAGCGTGACGCTGCTCGCGGGCGGCCAGCTGCTCGCGTTCGCCCTTCCGCCCGCGTTCCGGGTCGCGTACGGCATCTGCTTCGCGCTGTCGATCCTCTACTCGGTGCCGCCCTTCCGGTTCAAAGCCGTGGCGGGTGTCGATTGGCTGATCAACATGTGGGGCTTCGGCACGCTGACACCGTTTGCCGCGTGGGCCGCGACGGGGCGGGCGCTCGACACCGGCCACGCGCTCGTGCTGCTCGGCTTCTGCCCGCTGTTCGCGGGGCTCTATCCGCTGACTCAGCTGTACCAGGTGGAGGAGGACCGGCGTCGCGGTGACCGGACGCTGGCCCTGCTGTTGGGCTTGCGGGCGAGCCTCGGCGTGGCGATGGCGTGCACGGTGCTGGCGTTCGCGTTGTTCGGCGGGGCGGCGG
>DATHGL010000027.1:0-8601 GCA_035317625.1 Gemmatimonadales bacterium
TCGTCCATTCCTTTTTCAGCCGGGGATTCGTGAAACGCCATCCCACCGTTGTGTCCGCGGTCTCGGGAGCCCTGCGACTCCACGGCTCGCCCGACTTGAGCGTCACGTACGGCGCCCGCGTCATGTTCTCGACACCGCCCGCGATGAACCGCTCGCCTTCGCCCGCCTTGATCGCCTGCGCGGCGCTCGCGGCGGCCTGGAGACCCGAGCCGCACAACCGATTCACCGTCTGGCCGGGGACCTCCACCGGCAGGCCCGCCACGAGCAGCGCCATCCGCGCCACGTTGCGGTTGTCCTCGCCGGCCTGGTTGGCGCAGCCCAGGATCACGTCGTCGATGCTCGCCGGGTCGATCCCGCTGCGCTCGACCACCGCCTTGATGGGAATGGCGGCGAGGTCGTCGGCGCGCACGTTGGCCAGCGAGCCCCCGTGCTTCCCGACGGGCGTTCGCAGCGCCGCACAGATGTATGCGTCCCTCACAAGCCGATCCATACCGTCTTCAGTTCCGTATAATGGTTGAGCGCTTCCCGGCCCAAGTCCCGGCCGAACCCGGAGAACTTGTAGCCGCCGAACGGCGCTGCGGGGTCGTAGAAGTTGTAGGTGTTGACCCAGACGGTGCCGGCCTTGATCGCCCGCGCGACGCGGTGCGCCCGCTGCACATCCTTCGTCCAGATGCCGGCCGCGAGCCCATACATCGAGCGGTTGGCCAGTTGAACCCCCTCCGCTTCGTTCTCGAAGGTCAGCACCGCGAGCACGGGGCCGAAGATTTCCTCATCCACGATCTTCATGCCGGGCGTCGCCCCGTCGAACACGGTCGCCTCGATGAAGTAGCCCTTGCCGTTCACCTTCGCCGCCTTGCCGCCGGCGACGAGCCGAGCGCCCTCCTTCTCGCCCGCCGCGATGTAGGAGAGCACGGTGTCCTGCTGGCGCTTCGACACGATCGCGCCGAGCCGGGTGTTCTTGTCGAACGGATCGCCGGGGGTGAGCTTCTTCGCCCGCTCGGCAAGCTGCTCCACCACCTGATCGTGGACCGATCGCTCGACAAGGAGACGCGAGCCGGCGGCACACACTTCCCCCTTGCCGTAGAAGATTCCGGCCTGGGCGCCGCGCACGGCGGCGGCCAGATCCGCGTCCGCGAAAATGATGTTCGGGCTCTTGCCCCCGAGCTCGAGCGTCACGCGCTTCACCGTGCCCGCGGCCTCGCGCATGATCCACTGGCCGACCTCGGTCGATCCCGTGAAGGCGATCTTGTCGACCAGCGCATGGCGCACCAGCGCCGCGCCGGCCGTCGCGCCGGGGCCGGGCACGACGTTGAGGGCGCCGGGGGGCAACCCCGCGTCGAGGGCGATCTCGCCCAGCAGCAGCGCGGTGAGGGGCGTCTCGTGCGCGGGCTTGAGGACGACCGTGCATCCCGCCGCCAGCGCCGGCGCCACCTTCCACGTCGCGAGGTTCAGGGGGAAGTTCCACGGCACGATCGCGCCCACCACGCCCACCGGCTCCCGCAGCGTATAGGTGAAGAAGTTGCCGTTCACCGGCACCGTGTCGCCGGTGAGCTTGTCGGCCCAGCCCGCGTAGTAGCGAAACGTCTCGATCGCCATCGCGACATCGATCTTCGACTCGAACAGCGGCTTCCCGTTGTTCTTGGTCTCGACGTCGGCGATCTCCGGGGCGCGTTGCTCGAGCAGCTCGGCCACCCGATACAGCAGCTGTCCGCGACGCCGGGGTGGGAGATCGCGCCATTCCTTCGACTCGAGGCAGGCGCGCGCCGCACGCACCGCGGCATCGATCTCGGCCTCGCCCGCCTCGGCCACCTCGGCGAGCGGCTCTTCCGTGGCGGGATTGGTGAGACAGTACCGGGTGGCGGCAGCCCGCCACTCGTTGCCGATCAGGAGGTCGGTTTTCACCGGCCTTTGAACTCCGCGACCCGCTTCTCGACGTTGGCGGCGATCCCCTCTTTCGCGTCCTCGCTCTGGAACAGCTGTTGTTGTAATTCGCGCTCCAGCGCGAGCGCCGACTCGAAGGGGATTTCGGCGCCCGTCTGGACCGCCCGCTTGATCAGGCCGACCGCCTTGGAGGCCTTGTGCGGCGGGCAGAACTGCCGGGCGTACAGCATCGCCTGCTCCCAGAACTCCTTGGCGGGGAAGATCTCATTCAGGATGCCGAGCTCCTTGGCGCGATCGAACGAGAAGAGCTCGCCCTTCGCCATGAGCTCGATGGCCCGAGCCTTGCCGACCAGCCGCGCCAGCCGTTGGGTCCCGCCGGTGCCGGGCAGCACGCCGAGGTTCACCTCGGGGAGCCCGATCTTGCCGGCGTTCTCCTTCGCGACCCGGATGTCGCACGCCATCGCGATCTCGAGCCCACCGCCCACCGTGTGCCCGTTCAGCGCGGCGATCGTGAGTTTCGGCGTCTGCTCCAGCCGGTTGAGGGTCTCGTTGGCGTGCAAGCAAAAGAAGAACTTGAAGCGCGGTGTGACGCTGTTGAGCATGCCGATGTTCGCGCCCGCCGAGAAGAACTTGTCGCCGTGGCCGCGCAGCACCACCACGTGGACGCCGTCGTCGAAGCGTGCCTTCAGGATCGCCTCGTCCAGCTGATGCATCATCTCGTACGTGTAGGTGTTGGCGGGTGGGTCGTCGAGCTCAATGATCGCGATGCCCCCTTCCACCATGTAGTGGACCAGCGTCTTCTGGTCGACTTTCGGTTCCGTCATCGTTGCCATGGGACGTCAGCCTCCGTGTACCGTGGAACGCGCATCGGCAAAGCCACCGATGAAGATGCGCGCGATGAGGCCCGCCAAGCGGTCCGGATCGATCTCGCCCGCGGGGTCGTACCAGTTGTAGATCCAGTTCATCATGCCGAACAGCATGTAGGCGACGGCGCTCCGCTCCGCCGCCGCGTCGTCGGGCGCCGCGTCGCGCAGCAAACCCTCGAGCAGGTCCACGTAGCGTCGTTTGATCGCGCTGACCTTGCGCTGGCGCTCGCCGCCGAGCGAGGCGGCTTCGTGCGACAGCACCTTCATCTCGGCCATGTGGGCGGCGAAGAAGGCGATGTGGTGGCGAATGAACGTCTGCAGCCGTTCCAGCGGGTCGGCGGCGCCCGCCCCGGGAGCGGCGAGCGCCGCCTCGGCACCCGCCAGCACCCGCGTGAAACAACGCTCCTGGACGCGGTACAGCAGCTCCTCTTTTCCCCGCACGTAGTAATACATCCCGGCGAGGGACATCCCCGTCGCCGCGGCGAGGTCGCGCATCGTGGTCGAGTGGTACCCCTGGTCGGCGAAGACCTTCGCCGCCCGGGAGAGGAACTGGTCCAGCCGCTCGTCGTATGGTCGCATGGGGGGTTCGAACGCTTGTTCGAAATCGTAAGCTAGAGGCTGGCCTCGGTGAATTCAAGGGCGGCAATGGGCGGCAGATGGCGGCAAAGTGCGGCACAGAGCTCGGTTGCCGCCCGTTGCCGCCCCATGCCGCCCCTGCCGCCCTTAATTTGTTCCGAACTCCCACGTCTACCCTCCCGAGCGCATGACTCCCGCCGAGCCCGTCGCCGTACCGACCGATGCGGCGTTGATCGCCGCCTGGCAGGGCGGTGACGAGCAAGCGGCGGCCGAACTGGTCCGCCGTCACGCGCGCGCGCTCGCGCAGTTCCTCGGCGGCGCCGGCGCGCCCGAGGCGGAGGTGGACGACCTGGTGCAGGAGACGCTGATCCGGGCATTCCGGGGGCTCGCGCAGTTCCGGGGCCAGTGCCGGTTTCGCACCTGGCTCCTGGTCATCGGCGGCAACGCACTGAAAGACGCGCACCGACGATCCAGCCGGGCGCGCGTGGTGCCGCTGGGCGAGAACCTGCGGGCCACCGATGGCGACCCGCACGAGTGGGCCGTAGCCGGGGAGGCGGAAGCGCGGCTCGCGGCTGGGGTGGCGCGGCTGCCGCGCATGCAGCGGGAGGTGTTCCTGCTCCGGGCGCAGCAGGGGCTCGAGTACGAGGAGATCGCCGCGGCGCTCGGAACGACGCCGGGCGCCGCCCGGGTGCATTACCACCACGCCGTCACGAGATTGAAGGAGGACGCGCCTTGAACAGTCATGAGTGGCCAGACGCCAAGTTGCAAGAGGTTGCGCAGCGGCTTGGGGCGCGCGCGGCGCAGCGGTTGGACGTCGAGCGCACGGCGCAAGCTGTGGTGGCGCGTTTGCGCACGGAGCCGCGAGCCGCGGTCCGGGGACTGGGAGGGATGCGCCCGTGGGTGCGGATCGCGGCGGCGCTGGTGACCGTCGTCGCCGCAGGAGTCATCGTGCGGAGCATCCGGCTCGATCACACGACGACGACGGCGCTCACCACGGCGGCCGGCGCGGAGCTGAACGATCTGTCCGCCGACCAGCTGCGGCAGCTGCTCCAGGCGGTGGGGGGCGGGCAGCCCAGCGTCGAGCAGGAGACGGTCTCCTCGCAGGATGTGGGTCTCGAAGACCTGAGCGCGCGCGAGCTGCAGGCCCTGCTCCAGTCCATGGAGGGGTGAATGAAGCGACTCGTGTGCATTCTCATGATCACGGTGGCACCAATCCTCGTCGGGCAGGCGCCCGACGATTCAGGCGGGGCCGTGGCCCCCCCGGCGGAGGCGGCGCAGGTGCGCCAGCTCCGGGAGCGGATCCGGCAGCGATGGAACGAGCGGGTGCGCTCCACGTTGGGGTTGAACGCAGATCAGACGGTCAAGCTGCAGGGCACCGAGCGGCGCTTCGAGGAGCAGCGGCAGCCGATTCGCATGCGCCAGCATCAGATCAACCACGCTTTGAACACCGAGCTGACCGCAGGGACGCCGAACCAGGAGCGCGTGAAACAACTGATGAACGAGCGGCAGGAGAACCAGCGCAAGCTGCAGGAGATCAGCCGTGGCGAGGACCGCGAGATGCAAGCGTATCTCTCGCCGGTGCAACGCGCCCGCTACCAGGAGGAGCGCCGCCGGTTCCAGGAGCGGGTGGCGGACGTCGTGCGACACCGTCTCGAGGCGCGGCGCCGGATGCCGGGACCGCGCGGCGGTGTGAGGAAACGGCTCGGGCCGTGACGTCACAACACAAAGGGCGGGCGCCCGCGAAGCGGCGTCCGCCCCTCGTGCGCGCGCTACGCGAGGCTCAGCCTCAACAACGTCGCAGCGCCTCGGCAAACGTCGCCGCGTACGGCTCGAGCATCATGCTGTCGACGTTGCACCCGTCCGGCCCGAAGTACTCTTCGGCGTGCGGCACGACCGACCGCCATCGCAGCGGCTCGTCGCGGGAGCGCGCCGCATCCTTGGAGGGCATGAACAGGCAGACACGACCCGCATAATGACCAGGAGTGTAGCGACGCCCCGCCACGAGAGTGGCGCGCTCAACCCCGGCGCGCAGGACCAGTGCCGGATCTTGGGTGGTAGCCCGCTCGGCGGCGCGCCGCGCCATGCGCGCGCGCAGCCGCTCGGCCACGTACAACCGCCGTTCCTCGGACGGCAGCGATACCAGCGAACGGCTGTGCTCGACCACGCGCTCGACCAGCTGTGCGCCTCGCTCGCGCAGTAGCGCCAAGCGTCGGAACCTGGCCGGATACGGGGCACCGAACAGGGCGAGAACGCTGATCACCGCGCCCTCCTGCCGCAGTTGTCGCGCCAGCTCGAACGCGATCATGCCGCCGGCACAGTAGCCGGCGATGATGTACGGACCATCCGGCCGGCAGGCGCGGATCTGCGGTACGAAGTACGCGGCCAGCTCCTCGACGCGCGCGAGTGGCTTGCCTTCGCCCTCGAGCCCCGGAGGCTGGAGCCCATACAACGGCTGGTCATCGCCCAGGTGGCGCGCGAGGTAACGGTAGCAGAACACGTCGCCGTTGTGTCCGCCCACGCCAAAAATGGGCGTGCGGTCCCCGTGCGGCTGCAACGGTACGATGGCCCGCGGCTGATGCGTCAGCGAGCCGGCCGCACGCAAGAATTCCAAGATGTCGTTCTTGCGTTGCTGCAGGCGATCGCGCAACTCGGGCGTGAGCACGTCGGGGGGAGCATTGCACCGCAGCCGGTCGCCGTCCGCCCACACCTGGATATCCCGGCTGCGCAGCTCCGCGAGAAACGCCGACACCGTCACAGCTCGATCTCCACCCGGTTGCCGGCGAGCGCGGGCCGCTCCTCGGAGCTTGTCGCCCACGCCAGTGCGTCGATGTAGCGTGACAGTTCGGCGACCGTCGGTGCGTCAAACAGCGCTCTCACCGGCAGGTCGATCTGGAAGGCCTTCCGCAATTCGGCCACGATCCCCACAGCCAAGAGCGAGTGCCCACCCAAGTCCGCAAAACCGTCATGGATGCCCACTTCATCGATCCCCAGGGCATCCTGCAGGATTCGAGCAATCAGCTCCTCGGTCTCATCACGCGGGGCAGCATACGTGGTCTGTAACCGGGGCCGCTGGGCACGCCCCGATCGGGTCGAACGTCCCGCCGTCGCAGCGCCCTCGGTGTTCAGTGACTCCAGCTTGATCCATTGGTCGATTCGGGCGCCGAGATCGCCCGTCGACACCACGAGTTGGCCGGCGGTCCTCATCCGTAAGACGGCTTCCATCATCGCCGTCCCCTCTGCGGCACTCATGCCCAGGTCCTTGAGCGTCGTCCCGAGACCTGAATCCGTCGCGCGGTCATCGTCCAGACGCCAGACGTCCCAGTTCACGCTCAGCCAGGGCACGGGGGATGTCCGGTTGTGCCTGCGTGCAAACGAGTCCATGAAGATGTTGGACGACGCGTAGGCGGCTTGCCCGATGCCTCCGAGCACGGAGGTCAGGGAAGACAGGAGCAGGCAAAAATCCAGTGGCTTGCCGTCGAGTACGTCCTCCAACACTCGCAGGCCGTGCGCCTTGGCCTGAAAGTGCTCATCGCAGCCGTCGGGATCGCTGTCTTTGATTTCCCGATAGCCGTCATCCCCCACGATGCCGGCCCCGTGGATGACGCCATGGAGGGCGCCAAAGCGTCGATACGTCTGCTCGATGACGCCACGCATGGCGCTCTCATCCGCCACACGGGCGCTCACGTACAGGACATCGCCGCCCAGCCTCTCGATCCTCTCGATGGCGCCGATTCTCGCGCTGATGGGATCATCGGCCGGATGGCTCCGGATCCAGGTATCCCAGGATTCTCTGGAGGGCAGGCGGGAGCGCCCCACCAACACCAGGCGGGCTCCGTATGTCTTTGCCAGGTATTCCGAAATCGTGACGCCGATTTTGCCGACGCCCCCGGTGATCAGATACACGCCCCGCTCTCGGAAGGACGAGCCGCCGTGAGCGGTCTTGCGCAGGGTGACTGGTTCATAGGTCTGGACCCAGCGCTGCGCGCTTCTGTGAGCGACGAACAAGCTCGAATCAGAGTCGAGCAGCTCGCCGACCACCAGGTCGACGGCGGACTCATGCTCGCCGGCGGGTTCCGAGACATCCACGTCGATGTTCTGCACGCGGATGTTCGGGTATTCCTGCCGGATGACCATGCACGGTCCCAAGAGCGTCGACTTCTCCGGGCAAAGTGCCTCGGTGCCCGAGACCTCGTGGACGTTGTTGGAAAGAACGTGCAGCGTGATCTCGTGCCTCACGTTGTGTGCGGCGAGTGCTCGGGCAAGAAAGACCAGGCTGTAGAAGCCCCGCGCCTGCGCCCGTTCGAACTCGTCGCCGTCGAGCCGAGCGGACGGCGTCCCTGTGACGCTCCATGCATGGACGATCCGATCCGGCAGAGACTGGCTCGCCTGCAGGGCCCGGATCAGCAAGTCATAGTGCTGCGCGTTCGCGGGGTCGAGCGTGAACGTGCGGGCGTCCATTTGCTGAAAGCCCGGGCCGGCCCGCACCGTCACCACGTCGTGACCAGCGGACGTGAGCCGGGCGATCAATACGGAGGCGAACCCTGCGTCGTCTGCATAGACGAGCCATGTTCCGGCTCGCCCGGCCTGCTCGGCCATCTCGTCGCGGGCGATGGCCCGCGGCAAGAGACGCTTCCAGGAGGGCGTGTACAGCCATTCGGAAGGCTTCGGGTTCTTGTGAAGCGACGCTTCCGTGCCCGGGGCGGCATCGAGGACACGGGCCGACTCCAGCCAGTGCTCGTGCCGTTCGAACGGATAGGTCGGCAACGGCACCCTGCGGCACCCCGCGCCCCCGGGAACGTTCTCCCAGTTGATCTCGGCTCCCGACAGCCACACCCTGCCGATGGCATGCAGCAGGAATTCCTCATCCGACTGGTTTTCGTAATCGTGCCGGACCGAGGACACCACGACCGAGTCTCCGCCACCCTGCCGGTCGGGATGTTGCATCGCCAGCACGCCCAGGGTTCGGCCAGGCCCGGCTTCGAGGAGCAGAGGGTCCTTGAATTGCCAGAGCTGGCGCAACGCATCGCTGAAACGAGCCGTCCGCGTGGCGTGCGTGGCCCAGTAGGCGGGACGCGTGGCCTCGCTCCGGGTAATCCAGGTCCCGGTGACGTTGGAGATGTACGGCAGGGTCGGCTCGCCCAGGCGAACGTTGCGCACCTCCTGCTCGAACGCCTGCGCGATCGGATCGAGCATGCGGGAGTGAAACGCGTGAGCATTCTGCACGTGCCGGCAGATGATGCCTTTTGCGGTCAACGTCCTCTCGAACTCAGCCACGGCC
>DATHGL010000028.1:0-7515 GCA_035317625.1 Gemmatimonadales bacterium
CCGGGCCGCCTTCGGGGGGGACGCGCCCCCCACGAGCGGCTCGCAGCGATACTCAACGCAGTGCTCAAAGATGGTCGACGGGCCATCCACTAGCTGAAATCCGCCGGCCACTGCTCGGACGGTGCAGTCGTAGAACAACACGCACTCGCGCACTGGCGAGCGCGCCCGCCCTTCAAGGACGACCCAGTCCCAATAGTCAGCGCTCGTCACAGTCCCTCCGAGGGAGGCCCGCCCCCCACCGGCACCCCGGATCGAGGTGCCGTGAGCGCGCGGCGCGCTTGATGCGCCAAGATGCGGTTGCGAATCGCGGCATTCACGCGAGCCTCGCCGAAGCGCTGTGCTAAGTCTTCGTACCGATACCCGGGGGACGCCTGCCAATTCTCCAGGCCCCAGCAGCTCCCGAACATGGCCGCGCCGTCGGTGGCCGTCAGGACCAAACACCGACAGTCACGCGGTAGCTCAGGAGCAGCCCCCCTGCTCTGTAAAAGGCGTTGAAATGGCTGCGTCAGCACCCGCGCTTCCTGCTCGGGCGTCAGCGTCAGTAAGTAATGGCCGATCATGTCTCCCCCTCACTCATGTCCCGGGCTCCCCAAATACAAGGTGGCGTCCTCCGCTGGACGTGGCCCACGGAGGCGATCTCGCTCACAAGCGACTTATCGGCCGTGCAACTCGGGTTCCGGGTCCACTCCGCGGTACGCTTCCAAGTCACGGCGCTCCGGCCACGCATCACCGGCCTTGCGGCACGCCAACGTCGTCATTCCGTCTCTCCGGCGGTCCCCCCACGGTACACCAGAATCACGGACCACTCGGGCGCGTTGATCGTCGCGCCGCCGAACTTCAGCCGCCCGCGAATGAAGCGGATCTCGTCGGCGCGAATCGCGTACTCATGCCACCACGCGGCGCCCGTGCGCGCGGGCACGAGATAGACCGCCACGTCTGCTTCTCGCGCCTTCGCGAGCCACTGGTCAATCGCGCCCCGCTGATAGGGTGGGTTGCAGTAGATGCGCTGCCCGGCCCACGAAATCGCGGTGCCGTCCCAAATCGCCCCCGCGTGACACGGGTCAAGTGTGAAGTGAAACTCCGCATCGAGCGCCGCGTACACGTCCACCGGGGTGCGCCAGGTCTGATCGCACTGGCCGTGAAACCGGCCCATCGACATCGTCGCGGTTTTCATGCCGGGCGCTCTCCGGCGGTCCCGAAGCCCCGCCCGATCGAGTCATTCACCCTTCGGCTCCATGCTCGAGCACTCGCACTCTTACCGTCTCTTTGTGCACGATGCGGTTGATTCGAGACCTTGAAGGATGATCCTTTCCGGGACGGCGTTCGTACTGGACGCCGAACCGCTGCGAGGGCGCGACGGCGGCCAGGGCGTAGGTGCCGGGAGCGAAGTCGTGATGTCGATCAAAAGACACGAGCTCTCGCGAGACGCTCGCGGGTGTTCTGTACCGAATAGCGGTATCCCCCTTGATGAGGTACGAGACCGACATCCCGATGATGACGCCGTCGGCCTCAAACTCCCGCTTTGCGGCAATCGCGAGAGCGCACTCGCTGGCCTTCATGCGCTTGCCGCCGTCAGAGTCTTTTTGCGTCACGGCGACGTGAACACCCCGACCCGCGTCGCGCACGTTCGTCACCTGCGGAAACAGCCTCCTGATGCTGCGAGGCAGCTTGATGCCTGTCGGCTTTACAGCCGTTTTGCGTGTCTTGTGTTTCATGCCGCGCCTTCGGTTATCTGGATCACCTACGCGCCTCTTGCGGTCCCGAAGTCCCGCCCGGTCATGGAACCCTCAAGGTCACGCTACCGTGACTCCGCGTAATGAGCCCGTTCCGCGCCAACGGGGTGAGATTGTTGTACAGCGTGCGTGGAGCGACGCTCGCCAACGTCGCGAGTTGTGCCACGGTCGCGGTGCCGCCACGTTCCAGCAGAATGTCGATGATGCGAGCGCACGTCGTGCCGAGTTTCGCCTTCCACGGCTCCCACACGGCGCGGTCGCCGGCGCCGTTGGTCGACGCCACCGTGTCGAGGTCCGCGAAGAGTCGCTCCATCGCCCGATACTGCGGCTCCAGCGTCTGCCGGAGCACCTGCACCGTCGCCTTCGCCGCACCGAGTTGGCGGTGCAGGTCGGCGTTCTGGCCCCGGAGGCGCGCGGCTTCGGCTTCGGCGGCGCGGAGTTTGGCGGTCGATTCCGTGGACTGCTCCTGCAAGGCCTTGAACGCGGGCGCCGCCTTCGCGGCCGGCTTCCCTGCGGGCTTCGGACGTTCCTCTTCCAAGAGCGGGCGCACCCGTTCGACGAAATCGCGCACGTTGGACAGCTCGACCTGTTGGGCCGCCTGACCCACACTCCGGGTCCGGCCGGGGTGATACGTCTTGCGCTCCCGGACCTTCACCTGCTCAAACAGCTTCAACCATTGCGGCGACCAGAACCAGCCCTCGCCATCGTTCAAGTCCGCCAGCGAGTCGAGAAACTGCTGAACGGTCGGATCATCGGGGGCGGGCTGGACGCACTCCCCGATCCAGTCCTTCGCGGCCGTGCGATCGGGTTTACCCGTCGTCCGCATGGCGAACAGGTTCTCGCATTGGGTGAGCACGTCCTTCTGTACCGTCGCGAACCGCTGCGAGACGACCGTCGTGCCATAGCCGTTATTGCGGCCCAGCCGCGTGAGCCGATCGACGGCCGCGAGGGACCGCTTCTGTTCGCCCATCGGCTTCTGTGGGATAAACTCGGGCGCCTCTTCGAGAAAGATGTGCCGCGGCACCGACGGTCGCAGTTCCATGAGCCGATCACAAAAGTCTGCGACGAACCCGCGCCACGTGTTCTTCGATTCGAGGGCCAGGTCGATCACGCAACAGACATTCTCACGCACCAGCGCCTCCGCGAGCCGCGGCGCCGCGTGCTTCTCCAGGGGGAGGTCGCCGTGCTCGCCCCCGACGATGAGCACCGGATAGCCCCCCGCTGACCCGTCCGGATTCACGCGCAGGCCCCACCACACGCCCACCGGGTCGAACGCGATCCACGGCAGCCCTGCCTCACACATCTCTTCGGCAATCACCGTGGCCGTGACGGTTTTCCCGGCGCCGCGCATCGCGACAATCGCCCCCGTGCGCGTCACGTAATCGAGCGGCAGCGTGAACGCCTTCCGACTGCCCGCGAGATGCCCGATTTCAAGAGCTGTCTTCATTGGGCGGCTCCCGTCGGGGAGCGGCCGACCGCCGCGCGGTCCCGAAGTCCCGCCCACACGCGTCCTCATACAAAATCCGTTCCGCAATCGCGGCCTTGTCCCCGTCATAGAGTTTCCCCGAGTGCGGATGCCGGGGCGCGGCGCGACACGCGAGCTCGTAGCGCTGGCGTTGCGCGGGCGTCAACCGGGCGAGGAGCCGCATCACCCAGGCGCGTTCTTGCGCTTTGTACTTCATGGGTCCGCGCGCGGGGACGCGACCACCCGCACACTCGGCGCAGTGGCAATCGGAATCACGGCGCCAGGTTCGACATCGGCAAAACTTTCATGCTCCACATAGAGCGTCGCCGCACCGCGCTCGGCATCATACGTACAGCCGCGTATCCGGGCATCCGCAGGGAGGCCGTTGTGGACGACCTCGAACGTGCCCCGGGTCAGGCTGATTAACAGCTCGGGCGCGAAGAGCACGCGTACGACGTGGCTCATGTCGGGTCCGCGCGCGGGGACGCGCCCCCGGCGTCGTGATCGGTGCGCTGGAGTGCTGGCCCCGCACATCGCAAGACGCGCTCACGGGGAGCGCGTTCGAGCAAGAACATCAGCAGGCCGATAAGGTGAAATGGATCGGCGGCGACTCCCCCGGCGCGCTCCAAACACTCCGCCCAGACGGCCAACTGCGGGGGTGCCAGCCGGGCTTCACAGTGCTCGACAATCCAGCGCGCGGCGGCGAAGCGATCCGGGAAGGGCCCGGCCAGCGCGAGCGACTGCTGGCGCTCGAGGGCACGACCGCCGAGGTGGGCGCAGCATTCCGGGAACACCCAGCGCGTCCCATCGGCGAGCTGGCGAATCGTCGGCATCGGGGCCAAGCCTTTGATCTTCACGGCAGGATCCCCGCTTTCCGGTCGGCCTCGTCGGCGGTCTGGTACTGGGGGCCGCGGGGCTTCGTCGAACTGCCATCGGGCCCCCAGTCGCCGAACGTCTGGGCGAAGCCTTCCGGTGTGGAGATGCCCGGCTTGGCTTGCGCGAGAAACCGTTTCCAGCGCTCAAGGATTTCCCGATCGGTGTAGGTCGCCCGGAGCCCAAGGAGGGCTCTCCCAATGCGGCCGTAGGCCACCGTTCCCTGGAACCGTTCATGCCACGCCTTCCCAAAGGCGACGGTCCACCCCCCCGCGTCAGCGGAAGGCTTTGGTTTTGCAGACGGAGACGCAACTGCAACTGCAACTGCAAGGGAGTGCTCGGGGGATTTCCCAAGCATATGCGTAGCGGATGCGTTGGCATCCAGCTGGCGATGCTCCCAACGTGCGTTCGCAGACTCGCGGGCCTTGGTGGCACGCTGGGTCTGTTTGTCCCGTTCCTGTTCCTGCCGTTTGTTCCAGAGCCGGCCGTCCTTCTCGTAGAACTTCTTGCGCACGGGCGGCCACGCCGTTTTCCAGCATGGGACGTATTTCGTGCCCACCAGTTTGAGCACATCGGCGGGGTCCGGAGGCAGCCCCCGGTTATCCCACGCCAGCATTAGACAGCGGTTATAGAGCCCTTCGGCTTCCGGCGGCATCAGGGTGATGTCCTCGCTCGCCAAATAGTCCTTGGGATACATGCTGAAGGCTGGCGATTTCTGGCGCCCCTCGGCCACTCAGGTGGCCGCCTCTCTAGACGCCTCAGTGGACCAGCCCTCTGCCCGCCAGCGGCGCCACAACGTGGCCGCCATCACGGTCGGATCGACCCCCACCCGGGCGCGAAACGACTTGCGCCCGATCAAGTGCCAGAGCGTGTGATGCCGGATGCAGAACGGCGCCGCGCCATTGTCGCCGCCGAACGCGCCCCGGGTCCGCACAACGTGGTGCGCTTCGGTCCGCGTCGTTTGCCGCTCGCCGAGATGCGCGCACACACAACACGGGAGCGTCCCCAGGTAGCGGAGATACTCAGCGTCATGAATCCGGTGGACCTTGGGCACTGGGTGCAGCATCAGTGACGGGCGCTCCGGAATGCGTCGGTCATGCGGTCCTCCACCTGGCCAACGGCGATCATCCGGTCGAGGAGGTCGAAGGCGCTGTCCATCAGTTGCTGCTCGGTCGGCCGCAAGGCCGAGCGAGCAGCTTCGTAAGCGGCGGCCCTCGCGGCGTCCCACGCGGCGTCCCACGCGGCGGCCCTCGCGGCGGCCCTCGCGGCGGCCCTCGCGGCGGCCCACGCGGCGGCGCTCGCGGCGCCCCACGCGGCGTTTGCCGCGAGGCCCGCCTTGGCCCGCGCCTTGGTCCGCGCCTTGTCGATTGTGGCCTGGCAGGCGACGGCGATCTCCGAAGACGTCAGCGCCGGCAGGGCGCGCAGCTCGGCCGCCTCGTCCTTCAAGCCAGCGAGCTCGAGCCAGGTCGGCGTCTGCACGCGGACGAGCCAGTCGGTCGCCATCCAGGCGCGGACCTCATCATCCGCCGCCCCGGTGTTCGTGCCGATGACCTTGAGGGCGTAGGGCTTCAGGCGCTGGCGTGGCTCCTCCTCGAGCGCGTCGTTCCAGTTGCGCAGGTAGGCGCCGATCACCGGCGAGACACAGGTCGGCCGATAGCCGAACTTTTCACCGGCGAGCAGCGTGACGGCTTCCATCACGCACACCCCCTCGCTGGGGCTGGCGTGGCCGCCACGGGCCAGGGTGAGCTTCTCGAGATCGATCGTCGGAGCAGTCATAGGTCTTGTATCTCCGCTCCATCCCGCGCCGCGCGGTACGCTTGTTCTACCGCCCCGTCCAGCAGCGCGCGATCGAGCAGCAACAGCAGCGTCGGGCCGTACGCATGCAGCCAGGCGTAGTGCTCGAGCCACGCGCGCCGCGCGTCCGCATTCGACCGCTGCCCGAAACTCGGGTCGGGGGTGCCGTCGGCCTGCGTCGCCGCCCCCGGGGTCGCGACGCTGGCCCACGTCCGCGCGTTCGCCGCGCGATACAGCCGATACCCGCCCGCGAGCCACGCCGTCAACCGCGCGCGATCCGTGAGCAGCGCGGCCACTTCGCCGTCGGCGGGGCGATTCGCGGCAGACAGCGCCGGCCGCGCCGGATCGGTGAACGCGGGGTCCACGCCCGCCGGCGTCTCAATCGAGGGGGAAGTCATCGTCTGCCGTCTCAAACAGGGCGTCGGTGCGGCGCGCGAGCTCGGCGTCGAGCGCATCGGTGACCGGCACCCAGGCACCGGGGTTCTTCGCGCGCTCCCGCAGGGTGCGCGCGATCTTCACGAGCGCATCAGTCGGGATCTCCGACAAGAGCTTCCCGGCGTACTGCTTGAGGGCCTTCACGGCCGGCAGCCGCGGGCCGGGCGCCGGCGCGGTCTTGGGTTCCTGCGCCTCCTCCTCCGTCGGTGGCTTCGGCTCCGCCTCCTCCGCCGCGGTGAACACTTCGTCCGCCGCGGTCGCCACGATCACCGCTTGGACATACGCGCGCTTCGACGCGCGGGCGACGACGTCGTTCAAGGCGGCGCGGAAGTCGCCCGGCGTCTTGACGACGAAGTCACCGGCCTCGTCTTTGCCGATCTTCGCCCCGTACTTCTTCTGCGCGAACACCGAGCGGAACCCCGCTTCGGCCGTGGAGCAGGAGGAGACCGCCGAGCCGATCGGCCGACGGTACTGATCGACGAGCGTGACCTGAACGGTGGCGCTGACGTACTCGGCCGTCTCCGTCCGGGCGACAATCTCGGTCGTGGCCTTGCCGAACCGGAACAGCGTGCCGAGCTTCTCGGCGCCGCGCTTCGTCAGCGCCTTCGTCTCGCCGGCGCCGGGCACCTTGTAGAAGTCCCGCACCTGGCCCTGCACCGGACAGCCTTTGCCGTCGTAGCTCGCCTCCTCGAGGTAGTTGCGGACGAACGTGAGCAACTGCTCGCGGTTCCGCTTCCAGTCCTCGAGGTGGCCACCGAGGTCGATGGCGCGCTCGAGCTGGGCGCGCTCCAGCGCGAAGCCGCGGGCGATCGGCTGCTGCGTCTCCTCATCCCACACATGGCCCGCCGGGACCAAGCCTTGCGCCTGCGCCTCGGCGGCCGTGAAGGGTGGGCGCTGCTTGAGGGCGCGTTCCTCGAGCACGGCGACGTCCATTTTCGGTTCGGGCTTTGGGGTCATCGGGCTTGCATCCTTTCCATTCCCCGGCTATGCTCCGGGCGCGTCGTTGGAGTCGTTCCCGCCCCTGGGTCACGCCTGGGGGCGGGCTGTTTTCTAGCTGTCGCGTTTCGCCGCCCGCGCCCGCGCCTCATCCACCGCGCGCCGCTGTTCATCCATCCGCCGGCGGTGGAATTGCTGCCGCACGCGGGCCTCGGGATCGTCGTCCGCATCGAACGGCGGGCGCCGGTGGTCGCCCCGGAACGGCCGCAGCGCGCGCAG
>DATHGL010000029.1:0-2067 GCA_035317625.1 Gemmatimonadales bacterium
GGCGCGGGGTTCACGGAGATCGCCGAGCAGCCGTCCGGGGAGAGCACGCCCGGGGATCTCCAGGCGGAATGGGGCACCAACGACAACACCATCGACGCGACCTGGCCCCTGAATCTCAACGGCGGCGCCCTGGGCGTCGAAATCAGGGCGCGCAGATGACCCGAAGCACACCCGAGTGGTTCCGTAGCATCGGCTCGAAGATCCTCTGCGCCGCGTTGCTCGGGGCGCTGACGACGTGCTCCCAGGATGCGATCGAGCGGACCCCGACAGGGCCTCACCTACGCCCTCCGGCGTCGGAAGCGACGACGCCGATCTCCGGCGACGTGCTGGTCGGCGCCGGAAACATCGCGCGCTGCGACCGGCCGAATGACGAGGCCACGGCGGCGATCCTGGATACGGTCGCGGGGACGGTCTTCACGACGGGTGACAACATCTTCGCGAGCGGCTCGACGACGGATTTCACGAGCTGCTACGACCCGACGTGGGGTCGGCACAGAGCGCGCACCCGTCCCGCGGCCGGTGACAGAGAATACCTGACGGCCGGAGCATCGGGATACTTCTCCTATTTCGGCGCCCCCGCGGGCGATGCGGCGCAAGGTTACTACAGCTACGATCTGACGGACTGGCACGTGATCGTCCTCAACAGCGGCTCGAGTGCCATTTCCACCAAGCTCGGCTCGCCCCAGGAGCAGTGGCTGCGCGCCGATCTGGCGGCGAACACCAAGCGGTGCGTGCTGGCCTACTGGCATCACCCGCTGTTCAGCTCGAGCGGCACGGCCGTCAACGCGTCCATCAAACCGCTCTGGGACGACCTGTACGCGGCGCACACGGAGATCGTCCTCAACGGCCACTACCAGGTCTACGAGCGCTTCGCGCCGCAGACTCCGACCGAGGTGGCCGATCCCGAGAACGGCATCCGTCAATTCACCGTCGGGACGGGCGGCGCCGGGGTGCAGGCCTTCAGCGCGACCATCAGACCGAACAGCGAGGTGCGAAGCAGCGGTACCTACGGCGTGCTCCAGTTGACCCTGGGAGCGGGTGCCTACGGCTGGCAGTTCCTTCCCGCGGCCGGTCAGACGTTTACGGACTCGGGCAGCGGAGCGTGTCACAACCGCGCCGGGGTCGCCGCGGTGACGGTCGATCCGGCGTCAGCCGACGTGCCCGTGGGCCAGACGGTCCAGCTCACCGCGACGCTGAGGGACACGGCGGGCAATCCCCTGAGCGGGCGGACGGTCACCTGGCAAAGCAGCGATGGGGGTGTGGCCAGCGTGTCCACGAGCGGCCTCGTGCTGGGCCTCGCGGAGGGCGCGGCGACGATCACGGCCACGAGCGAGGGCCAGAGCGGCTCCTCGGCCATCACGGTGACGGCACCGCCTCCCGGGTCGCCGGTGGTCCTCGTGGGCGCAGGCGACATGGGGGACTGCGCCAATACACGCGACGAGGCGACGGCCGCGCTGCTCGACGCCATCCCGGGCACCGTGTTCGCGCTCGGGGATAATGCGTATCCGGACGGGTCGGCGACGGAGTACAGCCAGTGCTATGGTCCCTCCTGGGGCCGGCACAAGACGCGCACGCGTCCGGCCCCCGGCAATCACGACTACAACACGGCGGGGGCAGCGGGCTATTTCGGCTACTTCGGGGCGCTCGCCGGCGATGCCGGCAAAGGCTACTACACCTACGACCTCGGGGACTGGCAGATCATCTCGCTGAACAGCAGCATCGCCATGAGTGTCGGCTCCGCGCAGGAGCAGTGGCTCCGGGGGGTTCTCGCCGCGAGCACCAAGCGGTGTACGGTCGCCTACTGGCACCATCCCCGCTTCACGCCCGAGGCCGTCCCATTGAAGCGCTCGCTGTTCGGCAACGGGGTGCCTTGATCGTTGTAGAGGCTGCCACCGCCCGTCCCCGCGACAAACTCACGAATCCCGTGGTCCGGATCCGCCGCCTGCGCGGGCGTCTGAGGCGCGAACCGCTCGTAGTTGTGCTCGTGGCCGGATATCACGATCTCGGCACCGGCGGCATACAGCGCCTCAAACAGCGGCTGCGCGGCAGCGTTGTTCCCATGGTTGG
>DATHGL010000030.1:0-5025 GCA_035317625.1 Gemmatimonadales bacterium
CTCCCCGGTACCACCTGGATTCGTCTTGCGATTGAGGCGCTCGAAGGTATAGGCCGCCGTCCCGAGCAGCCGGCCCGCGAGGCGTACCTCGAGGCCGAGCCCCAGATCGAGGGACAACGGGGCGCGCCCGCCGCCCGAGAACTTCGGGGCCACGAGGTAGTTGGCGCGGAACACGACCGTCGCACCCGGGCCGATCTCGTAAAAGGAGCGGGCGCCCACCCGCACCGCCCCAACCGACTGCGCGTCGAACTCGGGATCCGTCGCGCGCCGGATGACGCCCAGCTCGACGCTCGCGTACGGGGCGACGTCGTAGGCCAGCCAGGCGTTCACCTCGGTCGCCGTGAAGCCGGCCGTCGCACTGCTGCCTTCCGCTGGGTCGAGCGTCAGGCGTGTGACGGTCGCCTCGGCCAAAAGTTTCCGGAACCGCCCAGACGCCGCGCCCCCGAACCCGGTCCCCTGATAGCGGAGCCCCGCGGCCACCTCGCGGTAGCTCGCCAGCGCGAACTGCGGTCCGATCGTGAACCGCTGGGCCGGTGCCGCCGGTGCGGCGAGGGCGAGCAGCGCGACGCCCGCGGCCGCACGGGTCACCGGGGCCCCCCCGCCGCCGGCTTGGGCAGCGGCGCCAGCGTGAGCTGGACCTGCTGGCGCCGGACCACGTTCTCCTTGGCGATTTCCTGGTTGCGCCGCACGATCTGGTCGCGCAGCAGACGGTTATAGAGGATGTTGGCCGCCGCGGGCCGGGGAGCGGGTCTGCGGAGCGTCATCACGAAGCCGGTGACCAGCGCCGCGCCGCCCACGACCGCGATCTCCCGCTTCGATCCCGCGCCGAGGCTGGAGCTTTCCAGCCCCACCGTGCCGATCAGGGCGCCGCCCGTATAAAGGAAAGCGAGCCCCAGGGGACGCCAGCTCTGCGGCGGGACCTCCGTCTCCGGGAGGTACTGGTAACCTGGCAGGCTCGTGAGGTGCGGCACCGTGTCGACGCTCCCGTGGCTCAGGCGGATCGGCTGCGATGCGGAGGAAGCGTTCTGCCCCAGCCGCGCCTCCACGACGAGGGTGTAGCTCCCCGCCGGCACGGGATCGCCGTTCGGGAGCCGGGCGGGCCAGAGCAGGTTCACCTGCCCGTTCCACGCCCCCGAGTCGATCAGAAAGCTGCCCTCCGCGCCGATCACCCGCGTCACCACCCGGGCCGGCTGCGTGACCATGAAGCGGATCGGCGCGGCGCCCTGCCCTCCCACGAAGCTGGTGCTGTCGATGCGGAGCTGCCGGACGAGCAGCACCTGGCGCAGCGCGACGTCGAAGGCGCTGTACGCCTTGGGCGAGACGCGGTTCGGGTCGAGTTGCCGCTCGGGATCGATCAGCACGACCTGCTTGAACGCGTCCACCGCTTTGAGAATCGAGTCCATCGCGCCGTACGTGAAGCCGAGCAGCTCGTACGCCCGGGCGCGCTCGGGCCCGGTGAGCCGCTCGCGCAGCGCGGCCCGAGCGAGCGACAACACCTGCCGGTACTCCAGGTTGTCGTTCGCCTGCTGCGCGCGACGCAGCGTCGCATTCTGGATGGCCTGTGCGCTCCCGGGCGCCGGCGCCGCGAGACCTGCCAGCAGGGCGAGAGCGCCGAAGCGCCGGCTCATGCGGCTCACTCCGGAAGCAGGGTGTAGCGCTTGCGGACGGTGTTGCTGGCGTCCACTCGCACGGTCTCGGCCACCGTCTTGAAGCCGGCATGCTCGATGCGGATCGTGTGACGGCCCGGCTTCACGGCGTATTCGACCAGTGGCGTCTGGCCGACGTCGACGCCATCGATGTACACCTCGCCGAACGGATCGGCGGCGATGGTCAGAAAGCCCTGGACCGCAGCCGCCGGCGCCACGTCCCGCGGCTTGGCGCGCTCGCGGCCGCGCGGCGGCGCTGATGGGTTAGACTGGGCCGGCATACGGACCGTGTCACGGACCAGCACCGTGTCGACTGACGGTACCGCTGTTTGCTCCCCGCTGCCGCGACGTCCCAGCATGAGATATCCCCCCGCGGCCGCCGCCAGCACGACGAGCCCAACCACGACGGGGGCCCGCGACCGGCGCTGACGTGATGTCGCGGAGAGCGGAGCGGTGGGCGCGCCGGTGATCTCGGTGGGCGCATCGGCGGTCGCCCGAGGGCGCGGCCGGGCGCCACTCCGCCCCTTCACGGGCGACGCCACCGGCTGCTCCGGCCAGACGGCGGTCGCAAACGCCTCCATGGTCGGGAAGCGCCGATCAGGATCTTTCGAGAGGGCCCGCGAGATGGCCACGGTGAGCGTCCCGGGGATACCCGGCCGCCGGACGCTCGCGAGCGGCGGCTCCTCGTAGATGTGCTTGTAGATGATCGTGTGCACCGAGTCGCCGCTGAACGGGAGCTCGGCCGTGATCATGCGGTAGCCGACCACACCCAGGGAGTACTGGTCGGCGCGGCCGTCCACCGCCGCCCCCTTCCCCTGCTCGGGCGACATGTAATGCGGCGTTCCGATGATCATCCCGGTGGCGGTGAGTCCCGTGGCGGCCTGGAGCGCTTTCGAGATCCCGAAATCGGTGAGCATCACCCGACCGTCGTGGTCGAACATGATGTTCGCGGGCTTCACGTCGCGATGCACCACGCCGCGCTCATGCGCATGGCCCAGGGCGCAGGCCGCCTCCCAGAGAACTCGTTGGATTTCGGGGACGGGGAGCGGCTCTTTTGTATCGAGCAGGTCCTCGAGCGACGTGCCCGCCACGTATTTCATCACGAAGTAGTTGAGCCCGCCTTCGCTCTCGACGCGGTAGATCGGGATGATATTCGGATGGTCGAGCTTGGCGGCGGTCTTCGCCTCCTGCTGGAAGCGGCGCACGACCTGATCGTCCTGGGCCACGTCGAGCGGCAGCACTTTGATCGCCACCTCACGCTCGAGCGTGAGATCATGCGCGAGAAACACGGCGCCCATCCCGCCCTTTCCCAGTAAGCGCTCGATCCGGTACTGGCCTTCGATAATGCGCTGCAGCCGCTCGCGCACGACGTCGACGCTGCTGGTGCTCGTCGGCCCGTCGCCACCCGAGACGTCCGCACCACACGACAGGCAGAACTTGCTGTTGTCGGGAATGGGCGTGTGGCAGCGGAAGCACTCGAGCACGCCGTTGGTCATCGGCGGCTCGGCGTGATCGGAGCGAGCGACGGCACGCGTCCGCTCGACCGGCGCTTGGCGCGGAGCGGTGCGACGGGCGGCGCCGGGAAGACGGCGTTGCTGCAATCCCCTTGGGCAAGGAGGGGGACTACCCCGACGCAGACTTCGTAGGTCGTGGTAGTCCCTGCGAAGTCCACGACGGCGAGGTAATAGTCCCCCGTCGCCAGCGTCGGCGTCCGATTCACCTCCGACCCCGCCGCCGTATCCGCCAGCACGACCTGCAAAACGGCGTCGCCCGGCTGCGGCACCCTCACGACGTAGAGATCGAGGTCCTTGAGGGAGTCCGGGTGCGCAGCCGGAAACGCGTGCAGCCGGACCCGCGCGGTGGAGCCGAGGCCCCCCTGCGTGAAGTGGAATCTGATCCAGTCGACGTCGTGCGGATTCTCGATCGTGAGCGTGTCCCGGAAGGGTGATTGGAGCGTATCCCGCAGATCGGCGGCATTGCAGGAGTTGTCGTCTTCGTGCGCGTCCGGCGGGAGCTCGCTCCGGTACTCCGACCATACCTGGAGGCCATAACGGCCGGGTACCGTATACACCGCGATGGCGTCGAGGCTGCCGCTGGGCACACTCTTGAACGCCATGATGGTGGAGTCGCCCACCGCCTCCGAGACCTTGAAGGGGAAGTCCCGACCGTGACACACGTGGGAACTCGGCCCGAAAGTCCAGGAATCCTTGCCGACGACGTAGGTCGTCCCGTTCCAACCGAGTGAATCGGTGAGGAACGAGGAGAAGGTACCCGCGATCTGCGGCGCCGTGAGAATGAACGTCAGGGCCTGCGCTTGCCCGTGCGTGAAGTGATACCAATCCACACCCGTTTTCTCGTCGCGCTTGAGCGGCTCGAACGCGAGGGCGGGGTTGACGACGCGCAACGTGGGCGCGATCGCGAACGGCGGCGGCGCATCGAGATCGATCGGCTGCGGCGCGATCTCGTTCGGCTCATACAGGTCGCGTTCGACCACCCGGGTGGTATCGCCATGGACGAAGCCCAGCACGCCCTGGCCCCCCGAAATCCCAAGGAAGAACAGCGAATCGGTGTGGGCGGGCGGCGGCACCCAGAACCTGCGGCGCGCGGTGCCGTTGGCAAAGGCCGTGTCGCCGAACACGTTGAGGATCAGCGGGGCGTTGCTCAGTTGCGCCAGGAAGATCGAATCGACGCCCACGCCGTACACGCTCACCACCTCGCCGTACCGCACGACCTTGGGTCGGACGCTGTCGACCTCGAGCGGTGCGGACACCCTCAACGTATCGGCAGCGGCGCGCGATTCCTTGTCGAAGTTGGCCGCGGCCACCGTGATGACGACCGAGCCGGAGGTGATCCCCACGATGTGGCCGCCGTTGTCCACGGTCGCGACGCTCGGGTCGCTCGATGACCACACGAACACGACGTTGGGAATCGGCTGCGAGTCGGCCGGCCCGGTCATGCGCCACGCTTGCGCGGTGGCGACGGTGTCGTTGCCGCGG
The DNA here is from genome assembly GCA_035317625.1 of Gemmatimonadales bacterium. GTDB lineage: Bacteria > Gemmatimonadota > Gemmatimonadetes > Gemmatimonadales > GWC2-71-9 > AG41. Next base: position 4,643 of record DATHGL010000030.1, read on the forward strand.
AACAAGATGCCGATCGGAGTGATGCTCACATGCACCGACGAATCGCGCTCGGTGGGATAGGCACACGTCCCGGCACTGACGGCACTGAACAGTAGCGCGAGGGCGGGGAGGCCGTGACTGCGTCGCATGGGCTCCAGTCCGGCGGAGTCGGCAGTCAATCTAATTCACAGCCTTCCGCGACGCTTCAATTCGAGGTATTTCGCCACCACGGCCTGCGCCGCGCGGTCGGGCGGCACGTCCAGCACCAGCACGCCGGCGCGTCGCATGTGCCCCAGCGCCTCGTCCCGCGCCCGCAACAGCTCCTCGGCCGCCGCCTTGCGAAACGCATCGTGCGCCACCGCGGGCCGCAGCGCGGCGACGTGCTCGAGCTCGGGGTTCTTGAG
>DATHGL010000031.1:0-2280 GCA_035317625.1 Gemmatimonadales bacterium
CGAGCCGCCAGAGTCCTTCGGCGGGATCCAGCCAGTCGATGGGCCAGGAGCTTTCCAGGACGGCCGCTGCCTCCGAGCGCTTGCGGTGCGCCTGGAGGAGCTGGGCGGTTACGACCCGATCGAGCAAGCACGGGCAAACGGAGTCCGGCAAGCCGACGAACCGGAGCAGGGCATCAGCAGTATCGTGGCGCGCGAGCGCGACGTACGCTTGAGCGGAAGCCTCGCCGTACAGTGCCCACAGTCTCAGCTCGGGGTTGGGCCCCGCGGCCAGGGCGATCGCGCGCCAGCGCCGCACGAAGGCTCGCAGCGAACTGGTATCCCCCCGGGCCGCCCACCACGGCAAGGCAGTGAGCCGCGGGGCCAGGAGGTCGACGCTGAATTGTCGGGGCAGCGGCTCGCCCAGCCAGCCGGCGAAGGTTGCCCGCGCGCTCTCCGGGGGAACGCCGCCGAGCAGCGCGAGCTGGGCGAACTCGGCGGTAAAACGCGTGCCGCCCAAGGCATACGCCTCTCGCAAGTGACCTCGATGCGCGAGTGCGTTCGTCAGCACCCACTCTCGGACCACCGGATCATCGAAAACGGGCTCGCCCGTGTGGCGGCTGCTCACGAGGGCTCGGGCCAACCGCACGTCGGTTTCGGCGGAATCGGGAAGGTGCCAACACGCTCCAGGCGGCTATCAGCGCATGGCTCGAGGCCGTGTCCATCTGCCGTTGCACGTTGGCTGGCGAGGCCTGCGGGCGAACCAGGAGCTGGTCGACCAACCCCATCCCCTCGCTGTTCAAATCGGCTTGGTCCAGCGCGAGGTACGCGGCGAGATACCGCCGAGCCGCGACAGGGCGTCCGAGGTGGAGGGCGACCTCCACGGGATGGATGTAGGCCGGGCCGAAGGCCGAGTCGAGGGCAATCGCGCGATCGAAGGCCTGCAGGATCTGCTCTGGCGTCGTGCGCCCGACCAACGGCCAGTGCATCCGCGCATCCCCAAGCTCGTACCACGCCTCTGGGTCGTTGGGATAGCGCCTCACGGCTTCGTCGAGCGTCGTGAACAGCCGCGTGTGGTGCTCCCGCCCAGCGGGATCGGTGGGTCCATCCAAGAGGGCCTGATACAGCGAGTCGGCCGCGACTAGCAGGCTTTCCCGCGGGGGCAGTCCTCGATTCAAACTCCCAGCGAGAAGACCATACTTGTACCCGAACGGGTCTCCGAGACCTCCCCTTCTCCAGCAACCCTGCACCGCGCTCATCCGGCTCCAGGCGATTGTGAAGCCGCTATCCAGCGCCACGGCACGTTTGTAGTGCGTCAATGCCGAATCCCAGGCGGCGCGACGAAAGAACTGCTCTCCTTGCAAGAACGTCGTCAGGGCAGGCAGGGACCCTGCGCCCAGACTGGCGTGCTGGAACGCCCCGATCGGTCGCGTGCGGTTCAGCTCGCGCAGGAGACGGACCGTCGTCGAGTCGGTTAACCGGTCCATCCGTGAAGTCATGTCTCTGATTTCGACCACTTCTCCCAGCACCTTGCCGGTGGCGACGTCCAGCCACCTCGCGGTGACGCGGGCAGAGTCCCCACCTGCCCCGATCACCGTTCCCAAGACCACCAGCCCGGCACCCGTGCGCCGGCCCAGGTTCACTCCGCCCGCTTGGTCCCCGCGCCCGCTCCAGCTGTGGACCACCATGGTGGGCGACACCGTCCGAAGTGGCCCTGCGCCATCGAGGTTGGCCGACAGCACGTCAACAAGGCCCTCACGCCACCGCGTCAGATTCGGCTCCAGCACGTCGAATGGGGCCACGGCGACGACGTTGGGGTCGAGCGCAGCAGGGTTGCTGGGCAGCGAGAAGCGCCGCGCTAGCACGACGACCCCGATGGCCGTAAGCGCTGCGACGAGGGGCAGTGCCACACGGATGAGGAGAGGGTGTCGTGATGCGCGCGGCGTGGGGCTTCCTGTCGTGAGCGCTTCGACAAACTGCATGGCGGTTGCGAAACGATCCGCCGGCGCCTTGGAGAGGGCCTTCACCACGGCGCGCTCGAATTCCTCGGGCACTGTCTCCCGCACCGTCCGCAGGCGGGGCACGGGATCTAAGGACTGCCGCGCCAGGATTGCCCGTGCAGAGGAACCCAGATAGGGTGGGTTCCCGGCCAGCATCTCGTACAGGACGCAGGCGAGACTGTAGACATCGCTGCGGCCGTCCACCTCCCGCTCCCCCGCTGCTTGCTCTGGGCTCATGTAACCCGGGGTCCCGACGGTCATGCCTGTTTGGGTCAATTTCTCCCCGCCTGCCACCGCGATCGCG
>DATHGL010000032.1:0-4669 GCA_035317625.1 Gemmatimonadales bacterium
ATCGAGTGTGGAGCCCAGTGCAGCGGGGGAAACTGCTTGGTGGATTGGGAGCGGATCCCCGACCTCGCGAACGTCGGCTACCCGATCGTGGAGGCCGCTCCTGACGGCACGTTCGAGATCACCAAGCACCCCGGCACCGGCGGACGCATCAGCGTCGCGGGCGTGACCGAGCAGCTCGTATACGAAATGGGCAATCCTGCCGAGTACATCACCCCCGACGGCATCGCGGACTTCACGACGATCCGACTCGAGCAGACGGGGAAAGACCGGGTTCGGGTGTCGGGGGTCAGGGGACGACCCGCCACGGACCAGCTGAAGGTCTCCGTGGCCTACTTCTACGGCTACAAGGCGGTCGGCACGTTGGTGTACGCCTGGCCGGACGCCTACAAGAAGGCCCAGGCGGCGGACCGGATTCTGCGGCAACGGCTCGCCGATCTCGGCCTCACGTTCGAGGCGGTGGTGACGGAGTTCGTGGGCGCCGACGCGACCCACGGGCCGCTGGCGCGGGCGAGCGCCCCGCTCGATGAGCTGCCGGAGGTGCAGTTGCGCGTCGGCGTGCGTTCACCCGACAAGGCCCCCGTCGAGCGCTTCACGCGGGAGATTGCGCCTCTGATCCTGAACGGACCGCCCAGCGTGACGGGATTCGCCGGCGGGCGTCCGAAACCGGAGGAAATCGTGGCCTACTGGCCCGCGCTCCTCGACAAGCACATCGTGGAGCCATGCGTCGAGCTCGTGGACGTCTGAGAGGGCGGTCGCAGGCGGTCAAGGGCGGCCGAAGGCGATCGAGCAAGCGACGAGTGCTGCTCGTGGAACTGGCGCACGCGCGATCGGGAGACAAGGGCGACACCGCCAACGTCGGGTTGATCGCGCTGAAGCCCGAGTACTACCCGATTCTCGTGGAGCAGGTGACCGCGGCCCGGGTGGCGCGCCATTTCAAGGGGATGATCAAGGGTACCGTCGAGCGGTACGAGCTGCCGAACCTGCATGCCCTGAACTTTCTGCTGCACGGCGCGCTGGACGGCGGCGGCACGATTTCGCTGAAGACGGATGCGCAGGGGAAAGTGTTTTCGACCGCCCTGCTGCGTCTCGAGGTGGAGGTCGCGCGGTGAGCGATCGGGTCCTGGCTGCGCTCGAGGGCGGGGTGCTCACGGACACCCTGAACCGCCCGGACAAGAAGAACGCGATCGACACGCCGATGATCGACGCCTTGCTCGCCGTGCTGGAGCGCGCCGATCTGGACGCCGCGGTGCACGTCGTCGCGGTGCGCGGCGCCGGCGGCGACTTCTGCGCCGGGATGGACCTGAACGAGCTGCTGGCATCCGCCGACAAGGGCGTCGAGGAGAATCGCCAGGCGGCGCTCCACTTCGCCGACATTTTCGTGCGCATGCGGCGGCTCCCCAAGCCGATCGTGGCGGTGGTGCAGGGGAGGGCGCTGGCGGGAGGGTGCGGGCTCGCCTCGGCGTGTGACGTCGTGCTCGCGACCGCATCCGCGAAGTTCGGCTATCCCGAGGTGCAGCGGGGCTTCGTTCCGGCGATCGTCATGACCCTGCTGAAGCGTGCCGCGGGTGAGAAGGTCGCGTTCGACCTCGCGATCACGGGGCGCATCCTCGGCGGGTCGGAAGCGGCGGCGCTGGGCCTCGTCTCCCGTGTGTTCGAGGACTCGGACTTCGAGGACCAGGTGGGCGAGGTGCTGCGCGCGCTGGCGGCAGCGAGCGCATCGGCGCTGGCACTCACCAAGCAGCAGTTCTACCAGCTCGACGGCCTGCGCTTCGAGGACGGCATCCGGCTGGGGGCGGACGTGAACGCTGTGAGCCGGACGACGCCCGACTTCCGCGCCGCGCTCCAGGCGTTTCTCAATAAGTGACACCCTCGACCACCTCGCTGCGCGAGCCCGGCGCCATCCTGTTGCTGTCGTGCTACGAGCTCGGCCATCAGCCCCTCGGGCTGGCCTGGCCGCGGGCGTTTCTCGAGCGCGCCGGCTTCGCCCCAACCACCATCGACCTGGCCGTCGAGCCGCTCGACGAAACCAAGGTGCGTCGGGCCCGGCTCGTGGCGATTGCCGTGCCGATGCACACGGCGTTGCGGCTGGGCGTGCGCGCCGCCCAGCGGATCCGCCAGATCAATTCCCAGTGTCGCATCGTGTGCCACGGTCTGTATGCGGAGCTCAACGCGGAGCACCTCCTTGGCGGGAGTGCGGACGTGGTGCTGGGCGCGGAGTCCGAAGCGGCGCTCGTCGCGTTGGCCGAGCGGCTCGACGCGGCACAGGAGCCCGCGCCTCGCCCGGGTCCGAGGCTCCAGCGGCTGTCCTTTCCAGTCCCTCGGCGCGACGGGCTTCCGGCGCTCACCCGGTACGCGAGTCTGTTGCGGGATGGCCGGCGCATCCCGGCCGGGTACGTCGAAGCCAGCCGCGGCTGCCTGCATACCTGTCTCCACTGTCCCCTTCCGCCCGTGTACGGAGGTCGCTTCTTCGCGGTGCCCCGTGACGTGGTGCTCGAGGACGTGCGCCGCCTGGTCGCGGACGGGGCGGAGCACGTCACGTTCGGCGATCCCGATTTCCTGAATGGTCCCGGGCACGCGTCGAAGCTGATACGGGCCCTGCACGCGGAGTTCCCCGCGCTCACGTATGACTGCACGGCGAAGGTCGAGCACATTGTCCGGCACCGCGAGTTGTTCCCCGAATTCGCGGCCACGGGTTGCGCGTTCGTCGTGTCGGCCGTCGAATCGCTGTCAGACGTCGTGCTCACCAACCTCGAAAAGGGGCATACGCGCGCCCATGTGCAGGTCGCGCTCGACGTCCTCCGCCGAGCCGGGATCGCGCTCCGGCCCTCGTTCGTTCCCTTCACTCCATGGGCCACGATCGAGGACTACCTGGAGGTGCTCGATTGGGTCGCACGCGAGGGGCTGGTGGATCATGTCGATCCCGTCCAGTTCACCATCCGGCTCCTCGTCCCCCCAGGCTCACTGCTGCTGTCGCGCCCGGCGCTCCGACCCGCGCTCGGTGACCTGGACGCGGCGAGTTTCACCCATCGCTGGACGCACTCCGATCCACGCATGGACTCGCTGCAGCGCGACGTGAGCGCGCTGGTGGAAGCGGCGGCACGTGCCGACGAAGACGGGGCCGTGACGTTCAGACGCATCCGAGGGCTCGCCTACGCCCGGGCCGGCCGGGCCGACATGGCCGGGGTATTCCGGGAGCCGCCCCCGGAGCGACCCATTCCGGCGCGGCTCACCGAGCCGTGGTTTTGCTGAGCGGAGCCAACCGAGAGCCAGTTGGGCTCTGTCGAACAAGCAGCGGCGGGCTGGCACTGACCATCCCTGTCAGCTTCCTGACAGGTTCGTCCCGTAGCTTTCCTGGCACGACATGTCACTCCCGGGACGACTGGCACGCCTGTCATTCGGCGCCATGGCACTGTGCTGCGTGGCCGTGGTCTCGCTCCGCGCCCAAGAGCCCGTCACGCGCACGCAAGCCCTAGCTGCGGCGCTCCAGCGCGGCGCGCGCGCAGCCTTCGGGCGGGCCGACACCGCGGCTGCGAGAGGCGTGTTGCACGGCGCACGGCTCTATCCGAACCCTGTGCTGTCCGCCACGTACTCCAAAGACGTCCCGCATTACCACGTCGTCGCGGATTTGCCTCTCGACCTGCCGTGGATCCGCTCGGCGCGGATCGGCGCCGCCGCGGGGGCGCGAGACGCCGCGCGCTATGGCTTCGCGTTCGAGCGCGCCGCGATCCGATTCGACGTGGACACTGGGTACACCCGAGCGCTGGCCGCGCTCGCCCACGCGCGACTGTCGCGCCGTACCGCCGTCGATGCCGATAGCCTGCGCAAGATGGCGCAGCTGCGGCACGAGGTGGGCGACGTGAGCGAGCTGGACGTGCGTCTCGCGGCGGTGAATGCCGGGCAGCTCGAGAACACGGCCACGGACGATTCGGTCGCTGCCGTGCAGGCCCTTCTCTCCCTGCAGCTCGCGATGGGACTGCCCGCAGAGGACGTGACGATCATGCTCGTCGACTCGCTCGCGCCCCCGCCGGACAGCGTACGGCCCCCGACAGGCGAGCCGCTCCCCGTCCTGGCGGCCGCGGCGAGCGTGCGTGCCGCGGAGCGCGCGCTCAGCTTCGCCCACCGCAGCGTCTTTGCGGCGCCGAGTCTCCAGGTGGGGTTCGACAACAACGACCCCGGCGGACCGCGCGGGCTGCTGCCAATGGTGGGCCTCTCCGTGCCGCTCCCCCTCTTGAACTGGAACGGCGGCGAGGTTGCGCAGGCAACCGCGGCGCGCGACCGCGCTTACGCCGATTGGGACCTGGTGCGGCGGGAAGCCGGCGCCGAGCTGGCGCGCGCGCAGCGCGACTTCGCGTTGGCGCTGGCGCGTCTCGCGCGCAATCGCCGGTTGCTCTCGAGCGCGGACCGCGTGGCGGCGATGTCCTTACAGGCCTATGCCGAGGGCGCGGTCGCGCTTCCGAACGTGCTCGAGGCACACCGCAACGCCCGTGAAGCCCTCGCCCGGTATGTCGACGACGTCGCGGCCGCGAGCAACGCCGCCGCGGCGGTACGACTCTTCACCGAGTCCGGCCAGCCATGACCCGCAGGGTGCCCGTCTTCGTGGCCGTCATGGCGCTCGCCGCGTGCCGCGGGGAGCGCCAGGCGAGCGCCGCCGCCGAGACCGCTTCCCCTC
>DATHGL010000033.1:0-8708 GCA_035317625.1 Gemmatimonadales bacterium
CGCCCCCGGTACGCCCCGCACCGCCGCCAGAGGCGGAGCCCCCGGCCGTACCGATCGCGAGCCCCAGCGAGGTCGACGCGGGGCAAGCCCCAGCCCTCGTATGGCCCGACGAATTCGAGGATCGGGGAGAGGACGTGGAGCCGGAGCAGCCGGCGGACGCCGAGGCACTCCCCGCGCCGCGCCCGCGTCGGCGGGGCAAGCGTCGGCGCGGCCTGTGGCTGACGCTGTTCCTGCTCGTGATCGCTGCGGTCGCGGCGGGCGCCAACTGGTGGTTTCAGCCGGAGATCCCCCTGCCCTCGTGGTCGGCGATCACCAGCAAGTGGGCCGCGATCAAGGGCCAGGTATCCGCGATCAAGGGCAAGCTGTGGGCGAAGCCGCAAGCCAAGCCTGCCACCCGGCCACCCCCGCCCCGCGCGCAGCCGGCGACCGCGCCCGCGCGTCCGGCGCCGCCGCCTCAGCCCTCGCCGTTGGCGGGGCTCGATCTGATCGGCGACTCGCTCAACCAGACGGTGCGGAACTTCAGCGAGCGCGCTGCGCTGCATGCGAGGGGGCAATTGCCGTGCGCCGGACTCGCACGCGGCCTGAGTGCAGTCGAGAGCCGCTGGATCGCCTACAACACCGCGCGCCGCGGTGCCGGCGTGCTCGATGCCTCCCGCGCCGCGCGTGACCGGGCGCTCTATGCGGGCGTCGACTCCGTGGAGCGCCGGTTCGAGCGATCGGGATGCCCGCGGCCGTAGCTTGTTTCCTGCGACGGACGCGAGTCGCGCTGCTGCTGGTGATCGCGGCCCGACCCGCGCGCGCGCAGAGCCAAGGCGGTGAGCGGCTCCGCAAGACGGACCTCGTTCGGCTGCTCTCGAGCGCCACTTTGGGACGCGACGAGCTCGCGACACTGATCCGTCGCAACTGCCTGAGCTTCACCCCCACCGGTCGGGACCGCGCCGACTTTCTCGCCTTGGGTGCGGACTCGAGCCTGCTGCGGGAGATCGACGGGTGCACGCGCCGCGGCACCACTCCGCGTCAGGTGCCGGCGCCGGTGCGACCAGCCGCGCGCTCGCCGGTGTTCGCCGCCACGCCTGTCGCCCCGACCGCGCCTGGCGCTCCGACGGTTCCACTCGTGCGCCGGGCGCCGCTGTCGGCCGCGCGCACCGGGTTCTCGGTCGGGGTAGGGCAGCACGCCGCGGTCGGCGTGCACGCGCCGCTCCCGCTGCTGTTCGAGGTGCGCGACACAACGGGCGCCCCGGCGGTGGGACAAGAAGTGCACCTCGGTGTGACGAACGGGCACCTTGCGGCGACCCGAGTCGTCACCGACTCGAACGGCCGGGTGCGGGTAGACCCGATGCTCGGCCCCAAGGTGGGACCGGTGCAGGTGAGCGCGATCGTCGGTGCCATCGAGCGGCAGGCCACACTGTACGCTGATCCCGGTCCCGCGGTGCAGCTCGCCCTGCGCTGCGGCGAGACGCGTCTCGAGGGCCGCGTCGCGCTCGCTCCGGGGCTGCCGGTGGTGCTGCGGGTGACCGCGCAAGACGCGTTCGGCAACGCGGCGCCGGTCGCGGGCCTTCAGGCGGCAGCGGGGGATCGCGGCGTGTTGCGCGTGGCGTTCGTGGGCGCGGACTCGGTGGGGGGCCTCGTGCGGGTCGAGCCGAGGGGCGAGGGTTCCACGAATCTCGTGATCGTCGCGTCGCGGCGGCGCGAGGACGTGAGCGTCACGGTCGCGAAGCACCCCGTGGCTGGCGGGACGCATTGTCCCTAGGAACCGACTAGATTCCGCTTCAATGATCGCGCTCGCGCGTAAATACCGTCCCAAGCGCTTTTCCGACCTGCTCGTCCAAGATCACGTCGCCGCCGCACTGCGCGGGGCCGTGGCGGCGGGTCGGGTGGCGCATGGGTACCTGTTCGCGGGGCCCCGCGGCGTGGGCAAGACCACGGCGGCCCGCATTCTCGCGATGGCGCTCAACTGCGAGCGGCGCGACCCCGCGGGTTCGGGGGAGCCGTGCGGCGCGTGCGATTCCTGTACGCGGGTCTGGACCGGCGCCGCCAACCTCGATGTCGTGGAGCTCGACGCCGCGTCGAACCGGGGTGTGGACGACGCACGGGATCTGCGAGAGCGCGCGATGTACGCGGCGTCGGCCGAGGGTCGTCACAAGGTCTACATCGTGGACGAGGCCCACATGCTGACGCGCGAGGCGTGGAATGCGCTCCTCAAGATCCTCGAGGAGCCGCCGTCACGCGTCGTGTTCGTCTTCGCCACGACCGAGCCGCAGAAGATCGCGCAGAGCGCGGCGCCGATCCTGTCCCGCCTGCAGCGCTTCGACTTCCGGCGCATCGGTCCGCGCGCGATCGCCGATCGCCTGCGCCACGTGATCGCCGCCGAGGGGCTCGCCGCGAACGACGACGCGCTGCACCTCATCGCGAAGAGCGCGGACGGCGGGATGCGCGACGGACTCTCGATCCTCGATCAGGTCGTGTCGTTCGGCGAGGGCCCCGTGACGGCCGCACGGGTGCGCGAGGTACTCGGCCTCATCGCGGACGACGTGTATGGCGAGCTCCTGCGCGTGGTGGCAGAGCGTGATCCGAAGGGCGTGTTCCCCCTGGTGGAGCGGTTGGTGGACGCAGGCGCCGATCTCCACGAGTTCGTAGCCGGCGCCGGAGAGGTGCTCCGCGCTGTGCTGGTGGCGAACCTGGGTGGGACGCCCGAGGGGTTCACGGAAGCCACGCTCGAATTGATCGGACGGTACCGCTCCCCGCTCCCCGCTCCCGACGTGGTGCGGTTGCTGGCCGTGCTCTCGGAGCTGGAGCCCCAACTCCGCTCGAGCGGCAACGCGCGCCTCGTCGTCGAGCTGCTCCTACTCCGTTGGGCGATGATGAGTCGGACGGTGGAGCTGCAGGCGGTCATCGATGCACTCGGGAAACGGGAAACGGGACGCGGGAAAGGTGACGCGGGGAACGAACCCGCCCCGCCGGTGCTGCGCGACGCTGGCTCAAATGCGCCACCCACGTCTCCCGTTTCCCGTGTCCCGTCTCCCGACCCGCCGGAGAAGGGCCCCCTCACCCTCGACCGCCTCCGCGCCCTCTGGCCGCGGATCGTCGACGACGCTCGCGCGAAAAGCCCGATGCTCGGTGCGCTGTTGCAGCAGACGGAAGTGGTGGGCGCCGAGGGCACGACCGTCGCGATCCGCTTGCTCGACACGAATGCGGTGCACGCCGAAGGGCTCGAGCGGCAACGCGAGGCGCTGGGCCAACTGGTCGGGCGCTACGTCACCGCGCCGGTGCGCATCGCACTGGAGGGAGGGGGGAGCGGGGAGCGGTCCACTCCGCGGCCCGGCCGCCTGACGGAGGATGGGGCGCGCGCCGAGCGGCTGAACGCCCTGCGGGCCAAAGATCCCGGCCTGAACGCGGCGGTAGACGCGTTGGATCTGGAGTTGCTGGAATAGCTTGCCACCGGTTTCGACGAGGGGTAACTTTCGACGTATGGCGGATTTATCCAACCTGCTCCAGCTGGGCCAGCAGATGCAGTTCCGGTTGTCAGAGATCCAGTCTCAGTTGGCCCAGCAGACCGTCACCTGCACGGCCGGTGGTGGCATGGTCGCGGCCACGGCCGACGGGCGAGGCCAGATCCGCGCCATCAAGATCGACCCCCAGGCGGTCGCCCAGGGGGACGTGGAAATGCTCGAGGATCTCGTGCTCGCCGCGGTGTCGCAAGCGCAGCAGCGCGCCGCCGAATTGTACCAGGCGGAGGTCAAGAAGCTCACCTCCGTCCTGCCGTTCCCGTTTCAGCTGCCGCTATAGTCCGCCGTGTCGGCCATCGAAGATCTCGTGACGGAGCTGGCGAAGCTCCCCGGGATCGGGCGAAAGACGGCGCAGCGGCTCACGTTTCACCTGTTGAAGCAGCCGGCGGAAACCGCCACGCGCCTGGCGGAGGCGATCCGCACGGTCCGCGAGCGGATCATGCCCTGCGGCGTGTGCGGCACGCTCACCGACGAGGACCCGTGCGCGATCTGCCGCGATCCGCGGCGCGATGCAAGCCTGTTGTGCGTGGTGGAGGAAGCCTCGGACGTCACCGCGATCGAGCGGGCCGGGCGGTTCCGGGGCCGCTACCACGTGCTGGGCGGACGGCTCTCACCGCTCGAGGGGGTGGGTCCGGAGGCCCTGCGCCTCGACCGGTTGGTGGCGCGCGTGACGAACGGCGCGGGCGTGCGGGAGGTGATCATCGCCACCAACCCTTCCATGGAGGGCGAGGTCACGGCGACGTACCTGCAGCAGCTGCTGAAGCCGACGGGCGTCCGCGTGACGCGCATCGCGCGCGGGCTCCCCGTGGGCGGCGATCTCGAGTATGCCGACGGCGTGACCATCGCGCAGGCCCTGCTCGCGCGGCGGGACATGACCGAGTCCGATAGCCCCGAGGGCACGTGATGGCGGGTGCGGCGAGCTGGTCGTTCTCGGAGAACGATTTCAAGCAGATCCAGCAGCTCTTGCAGGCGTTCCTGCGCGACGCGAACGCCCGGTGCGCGCTGCTGGTCGACCGCACGGGACAGCTGGTTGCCACCGTCGGCGAGCCGCCGCAGTTCGACCCCACCGCCTTCGCCTCCCTCACCGCTGCCGACTTCAGCGCCAACGACCAGCTCGCCAAAATGATCGGCGAGCACGAGTTCGCCTCTCTGGTGCATCAGGGGGAGAAGGAGTCCATGTTCCTCGCCGATGTGGCGAAGCGCGTGATCCTCGTGGTGCTGTTCGACCAGCGCACGACCCTGGGCCTCGTGAAGCTCAAGGGGAAGGGCGCGGTGGAAAAGCTGAACAAGGTGTTCGAGGAGATGTTCAATCGTGTGGGCGCGGGCCCGGCGACGCCACAGAAGGGCGTGCTCGAGGGTGCGGAAGACGAAATTGACAAACTCTTCGGTTGACAGGACGCGCGCCGCATGTCGATGATCAACTACGCGTCCCGCGAGATCAACTGTAAGCTCGTCTATTACGGCCCGGGCCTGGGCGGCAAGACGACCAACCTCGAGCACATCTACGGGAAGGTCTCGCCCAACACGCGCGGCAAGATGATCTCGCTCGCCACCGAGACCGAGCGCACGCTGTTCTTTGACTTTCTTCCGGTGGACCTGGGCACCATCCGCGGCTTCAAGACGCGGTTCCACCTGTACACCGTGCCCGGCCAGGTGTACTACAACGCGAGCCGCAAGCTCATCTTGAAGGGCGTCGACGGGATCGTCTTCGTCGCGGACAGTCAGATCGAGCGGATGGAGGCGAACGTCGAATCGATGCAGAACCTCTACGACAACATGTCCGAGTACGGCTACGACCTGACGAGGATTCCGTTCGTCATCCAGTACAACAAGCGCGACCTGCCGAACGCCGCGCCGATCAGGGACCTGCAGGCGTCGCTCAACCCGGGCTGGCCCGTCGACGACGGGGCGCAGCAACGACCGGTGCCCGATCCGGCCCACGCCGGCGAGCACCTGGTCGCGAAGGTCGACAACCAGTGGATCGGCCACGCGCCGTATCTCGAGGCCGTGGCGGTGCGCGGCGACGGCGTGTTCGACACCTTGAAGACGGTCAGCAAGACGGTGTTGAAGACGCTGAGCTAAGCCAGGAGCAGTCCCATGCGCTGGACCCTGCCCAACATCCTCACGCTCGCGCGCATCTGCCTGACGCCCGTCATCGCGCTGCTGCCCTTCATCGAGGGGTATTGGCCCAAGGTCATCGCGTTTCTCATCTTCCTGGCCGCCAGCGCGTCGGACGTGGTGGACGGCTATCTCGCGCGCCGCTACAACGAGGTGAGCGAGCTGGGTCAGCTCCTCGATCCCGTCGCGGACAAGCTGCTGCTCTTCGCCACCCTGATCCCCATCTTCTGGCTCACGCGACACCCGACGATCCTCTACGGGATCCCTTGGTGGGGCAGCCTGCCGGTGTGGGTGGCGCTGCTGCTCGTGGGCCGCGAGTTCCTGATGACGGCATTCCGCTTTTTCGCGAAGCGGCGCGGCGTGGTGATCCCGGCCGCCGGCGCGGGGAAGCTCAAAGCGGTGGCGCAGAACGTCTTCATCGGTGCGACGATCGCATGGTTCGCCTGGCGCGACGCGATGCAGCGGCACGGCTGGACGGGCCAGCTCGAAGAGGCCTGGAACAAGTTCCACGGGTGGTTCGTCGCCGTGACGCTGGCGGGCGCCATCCTCCTCACGGTGTACTCGCTGATCGTGTATCTGTATCGCTACCGCGCCCTCTTGAAGGGCGGCGGGTGAAGCTCGAGCTCCTCACCATCGGCACCGAGCTGCTGCTCGGTTACACCGTGGACACGAACGCCGCCGAGCTCGGCCGGGCGCTCGCCGCCGTGGGCGCCGAAATCAGCCGCCACACCACCGTCCCCGACCGGCCCGACGCGATCCGCGCCGCCGCGGTCGAGGCCCTGGACCGCACCGGTTTCGTCATCACCACCGGCGGCCTGGGCCCCACCCGCGACGACATGACGAAGACCGTCGTGGCGGAGCTGTTGGGCACACGGCTCGTGCTCGACGAGCACGTGCTCGCGAGCGTGGAGGCGCGGTTCACCCGCATGGGGCGCCCGATGCCCGCGATCAACCGCACCCAGGCGGAGGTCCCCCAGGGCGCCACGATTCTCCCCAACCCCCGCGGGACGGCACCCGGCCTGTGGGTCGAGGACGCGCGGGGACGGGTGGTGGTGTTGCTGCCCGGCGTGCCGCGCGAGATGCGCGGGCTCTTGGTCGAGCAGGTCCTTCCGAAGATCGCGGAGCGGCAGGGCGGGGAGCGCCGGGTCATCCTGTCGCGCACCGTGCGCACGACCGGCGTGTCGGAGTCGGCGCTGGCCGAGCGCATCGGGCCGATCGAGTCCGAGATCGCTCCGCTCACGCTCGCCTACCTGCCGTCGCCGGAGGGCGTGGATCTCCGGGTGACCGCGTGGGGACTCGAGCCCCCGGCAGCGGAGACGCGGCTGGCGGCCGTGGTGGAGCGGCTGGCGGCGGCGGTGGGGGAGCACGGCTACGGAACGGACGACGTCGATCTCGCCGCCCGCGTCTTGGAGGCGTTGCGAGCGAGCCGCCATCGGTTGGGCGTCGCCGAGTCGTGCACCGGCGGCATGGTTGCGGCACGGATTACCAACATCCCCGGCGCATCGGACACCTTCATCGGCGGCGTCGTGGCCTACGCGGACGTGATCAAGACGGCGGCGCTCAAGGTGCCGCTCGAGACCCTCGAGGCCCACGGCGCGGTCTCCGAGGAGGCGGTGCGGGCCATGGCCGAGGGCGCGCAGCGTCTGTTCTCCGCCGACTGCACCATCGCGGTCACGGGGATCGCCGGTCCGGGCGGCGGAACCCCCGACAAGCCGGTGGGAACGGTGTGGCTCGCGGCCCGCGTGCACACGACCACGCGCGCGGTCAAGCGCGTCTTCCCGGGCGACCGCGACGAGATCCGCCGCCGCGCCGCGCAGGCGGGACTGGACCTGCTGCGCCGCCTCCTGACGGCGTCCTGAATGCCGGTTCTCACCGCGCCGGACGGGACCCAGCTGACGTATGACGCGTACGAAGCGCCGGCGCCGCGCGCGGCGGCGCTGCTGCTGCACGGCTGGTCCGATCACGCGGGTCGCTGGCGTGACACGGGTGAGCGGTTGCGCGACGCCGGATACTCGACCTACGCGCTGGACTTCCGGGGCCATGGCCGCTCCGCGGGCCGGCGCGGCCACCTGTCGCGCTTCAGCCAACTCCTCGGCGACCTGCAGGCGTTCCGCCGCGTCGTGCGGCTGCGTACGGAGCGCCCGCAGGTGCTCTTGGGCATCTCGTTCGGCGGCCTGGTGGCGCTGCGCTACCTCGAGACGCAACCGAGCGACCCGATCGCCGGCGCCCTCATCGTGTCGCCGTGGCTCGGGCTCGCGTTCCGACCCCCGGCCTGGAAGCTCCTCGCGGGCCGCGCCCTGGCGGATCTCTGGCCCACGCTTCCGATCCGCGCCGGCCTCGATGCCGACGCCCTGAGCCGCGACCCGGCGGTGAATCAGGCGTACGCCGCGGACCCCGCGGTCCACGGCCTGATGACGCCCGGGGCGTGGCGCGAGATCCAATGGGCGCAGCGGGCCGTTCCCACCGACGGCCATCGGATCGAATCAACGCTGCTGTTTCTGCTCGCCGGTGAGGACCGGGTGGTGGACGCGCACCTGGCGCGCGCGTTCGCCGACAGCCTGAAAGGGACGGTCCGGGTCCGCTGGTATCCGGAGATGTATCACGAGGTGTTGCACGACCCGCAGCGCGACCTGGCGTTCGGCGACGTCTTCGCGTTCCTCGCGGGCCGGCTGTAACCGCCCGCTCGACAGGCTTGGCGCGTGCCGCTATCTTCTTGCCTGATCGTGATTTCCGGACTCGACCGGCGCCGGTGTCCGTCAAAACGGCGCATCGCAGACGGCATGCCGATTGCAAACGAAGCGCGACACCATGGACGATAAACCGCAGCAGCCCGAGCCCCCCGAGCCCCCCGAGCAGCCGGAGGCGCGCGAGTCCGGCGCGCTGATCGAGCCGCCGGAGGAGGCGGTAGGGCGTCTCGAAGGAGAGCTTGCCGAGCTCAAGGACAAGTATCTCCGGCTCGCCGCCGAGTACGACAACTTCCGCAAACGCACCGTCAAGGAGCGCACCGAGGTGTGGGGGCGCGCCCAGGCCGATCTGCTGCAGCGGTTCGTGGACGCGCTCGACGACCTGGCGCGCTTTGCCCAC
>DATHGL010000034.1:0-2422 GCA_035317625.1 Gemmatimonadales bacterium
ACTTCCGAGACGTCACGCTCGAAAAGGCCCCCGCTCTCGCCGAGGCCGGGATGGTGACCTCGGCCGCGTGGGTCGACTACGACCACGACGGCCGGCTCGATCTGATCGTCGCCGGGGAGTGGATGCCGGTCCGCGTCTTCCGCCAGGAAGGTGGGCGTTTCGTGGACCGGACCGCGCAGGCTGGCTTGGCGGGAACCGAGGCGTGGTGGAACAGCGTCACCGTCGCGGACCTGAACGGGGACGGGCGTCCCGACTTGGTCCTGGGCAATCTGGGGCGCAACTCCTACCTACAAGCGTCGCCCACGGAGCCCGCACGCCTGTACGTAGGCGACTTCGGCCACAACGGGACGCTCGAGCAGGTCCTCACCTTCTACAAGCACGGCGTGAGCTACCCGCTCGCCGGTCGCGACGAGCTGATCAGTCTGATCCCTCGGCTGAGAAGCCGATACGCCACGTATGCGGACTTCGGCGCAGCCCACGTCGAGGACATCTTCCCTGCCGAGGAGCTGGCCCAGGCCACGGTTCGAGAAGCCCGCATGTTCGCGAGCTCCGTGGCGCTGAACAACGGCAATGGCACGTTCACGCTGCGGCCGCTCCCCGCCGAAGCTCAGTTCGCGCCGATCCGCGCGGTGCTGGCGGACGATCTCGATGGCGACGGGAGGCCCGATGTGCTCGTCGGGGGGAACGAATACGGCGTGCCGCCCGTCCTCGGGCGCTCCGACGCCAGCTACGGTCTGCTGCTGCATGGGACGGGAGACGGCCGCTTCGAGGCGGTCGACATGGAGCAGAGCGGCGTGGTGATCGAGGGACAGGTGCGCCACCTGGGATGGCTGCGGTGGGCCGGCGGAGGGCGACTGATCGTCGTGGCCCGCAACAACGACAAGCTTCAGGTACTGCGCCCGCTCCGCGCCGCGCGGTAGAGGTCGATCACGTTCGCGACCGGGCCCACGATCGCGAGAGCGAGGATCGGCGGCGCGGGATAGAGCGGGCTGAGGGCGCCCACGTGAAAATCCCCCGCCAGCCGGATGGCGGTCTCCGCCGCGGCCACCGCGGCCGCCACGATCATCCGACCCCGCACCGTGCTCACGGTCGTCTTGGGATCGGTGATCATGAAGAAGATGAACAGCTGGTACATCGGGCCGGTGAGGGGCGCGATTTCCGCCAGCGGCGGACCGCCTGTGATCGAGCTGCGCACCAGGGCCAGCGCGACGAAACAGGCGACGTAGGTGAGCGTCACATGGAGCATGCCAACCCGAGCAGCGATGAGGAGCCCGAAGCACCAGATCACCGCGTTCGTCGCCAGGTCGTTCCCCCACTGATGACTGAGGATGGCAACGCTCGCCGGCGCCACGAGCACCAGCAGGCTGATGGCGAAGTTGCTCGGGTTCCAGAGGTGCCGGCCACGGTATTGCAGCATGTACTTGGAGGCGATCGCCAGGAACCCGCCCAGGGCGAACGGCCACAGCAGATCGGCCCGCGGCTTGATCAAGAGCGCGAGGCTGATGCCGGTGATGTACGCGCTCTGCACGTTCGCAAAGCGTCCCCGCAAGGCACGTGACAGGGCCAGCTCCGCCACCACGCACACGCCGAGCGCGGTCGCGAGCCGAGCGTAGCCGCCGAGGATGCCGTACCGCGCCTCGCCCAGCACCAGGATGAGGGTAATAAGGAAGGAGACCAGATAGCGGGGATCCGCCCGGCCCAGCCGGGTCCACAGTTGGCGCGGGGCGA
This sequence comes from Gemmatimonadales bacterium, assembly GCA_035317625.1. Classification (GTDB taxonomy): domain Bacteria; phylum Gemmatimonadota; class Gemmatimonadetes; order Gemmatimonadales; family GWC2-71-9; genus AG41. The sequence continues at coordinate 1,729 of DATHGL010000034.1, forward strand.
CGGCAGTCACGGTCCGGGCTCGGTGACGACGTGCAGCTCGTCCGTGGCCGGGTGCTCGAGCGTCTGCCGCGTGCCGGACGGCCAGCGAATCACGGCCCGGTCCACGCGCCCGGCTTTGCCGAGTCCGAAGTGGAGCCGCCGGTCGTTCTGGCTCGCGAATCCCATGCCGCCGTCCACGACCCTCAGCTGGCGTCCCGCGCCCGTCTCGAGCGTCACCTCCGTGCCGATCGCGCTGCGGTTCGACCGCGTGCCGACGAGCTTGAACGCGATCCAGTGGTTCCCCGGTTGCACGCTGTTCTTGTAGACCAGCGCCGGCTGGTTCTGGTTCGCGACCACAACGTCCAGCACGCCGCGGTTGAACAGGTCCACCAGTGCGACCGCACGCCCGTCGTACTCGTCGGTCACGCCGACGGCGGCAGCGACGTCGGTCCACCCCGCCAGGCCGCGGTTGAGAAACACGCGCGACCGCTCGTACCCGGACAGGCTCGCGGTGCCGATGGCGGGCCAGGTCTTGGCGTCCTCGAACAGGCTGCCGTTCGCTCCGGCGATCTTCGACATCGCGTACCAGTAGCTCCGGTCCCGATCGCCCGAGACGTAGCCGTTGACGATGAACAGCTCGTTGCGTCCGTCGTTGTTCAGGTCGCCCAGTTGGGCTCCCCACGCCCACCCCGCGTCCGTGATCACGCCCATCCGG
>DATHGL010000035.1:0-2472 GCA_035317625.1 Gemmatimonadales bacterium
GAGCTACAATCGCTTCGTGGCCGGCCTCGACGCGGCCGGAAATCCGGTCGCCTGGACGCACCGCGTCGTGGGCACGCCGATCCGGCTCAAGTTCGGGCCGCTGCCGAAAGGCCTCGATGGATCGCTGGTCGATGGCGCCGAGGACCTGCCATACGTCATCCCGAACCTCCTGGTCGATCAGGTCGCGGCCGACTTCCTGCCGATCCCGCGGGGCTTCTGGCGCTCGGTGGGCATCTCGCACAACGCGTTCGTCACGGAGAGCTTCCTGGACGAGGTCGCGACGGCGGCGAAGCGGGATCCGTACGAGCTGCGCCGGGCGCTGCTCAAGGACAAGCCGCGGCACCTGCGGACGCTCGAGCTGGTCGCGGAGAAGGCGGGCTGGGGCACGCCGCTGCCGGCCGGGCGGGGGCGCGGGATCGCGTTCGCCGAGTGGCAGCCCACCGTGTGCGCCCAGGTGGCCGAGGTCTCCGTCGGTGCGGACGGCGCCGTGCACGTGCATCGTGTGGTCTGCGCCGTGGACTGCGGGCCGGCGGTGAACGTGGGCCAGATCGAAGCCCAGATTCAGGGCGGGATCGTGTACGGCCTGACCGCCGCGCTGTACGGCGAGATCACCATTGACCGCGGACGGGTGAAGCAGGGCAACTTCACCGACTACCCGATGATGCGCATCGACGCGATGCCCGTGGTGGAAGTGCACGTGGTGCCGAGCACCGAGAAGCAGGGCGGCATCGGCGAGCCCTCAGTCGGGCCGATCGCGCCCGCGGTGTGCAACGCGATCTTCGCGGCGACGGGGAAGCGGATCAGAAAACTGCCGATCGGGAAGCTGGCGTAACCGGTAAGCAGTGAGAGGTGAGCGGTGGCCCCACACGACCATCGGCCACCTCTCACTCCTCACCTCTCACGCCGTCGTCATGAGGGGGAGAGTCGCATGAGCACCGTCACCCGCAGAGACTTCGTCAGCACCACCACCGGCCTGGTCATCGCCTTCGCCTTGCCGTGGCGCGCGGAGGCCGCATCGGGCACCAGCGCCGCCCCGTTCGCCCCCAACGCCTGGCTACGCGTCGGCACCGACGGCATCGTCACCCTCACGGTCGACCGGTCCGAGATGGGCCAGGGCTCCCAGACCGGGCTCGCCATGATCCTCGCCGAGGAGCTCGACGCCGACTGGTCCACCGTGCGGCTCGGCCCCATGCCGGAGAATCCGGCAGGGTGGTCGCGCACGATGCGCACGGGCGGCAGCAACGCGATCCGCAGCTCGTGGGAGCCGCTGCGCAAGGCGGGCGCCGCCGCGCGGGCGATGCTCATCACAGCGGCGGCGAACGCGTGGAAGGTCGATCGCGCCACGTGCCGCGCCGAAAGAGGCGCGGTGATCCACGTCCCGAGCGGTCGTCGCCTCTCCTACGGCACGCTCGCTGCGCAGGCGGCAACGCTCCCGGTGCCGCCCGACGCGCCGCTCAAAGATCCGAAAGACTTCCGGCTCGTCGGCACGCGGATGACTCGGCTCGACACGCCGGGCAAGGCGGACGGGAGCGCGCTGTTCGGCATCGACGTCAAGGTGCCGGGGATGCTGGCGGCGTCGATCGAGCGGTCTCCGGTGTTGGGGGGCCGGTTGAAGCGCTTCAACGCCGACCGCGCGAAGGCGATGCCGGGCGTGCGCCACGTCGTGGCGCTCGAGCCGAGCTCGTGGATGGGAACGAACGGCGCCTGGGCGGCCGGGTGCGCCGCCGGCGTCGCGGTCGTGGCGGATACGTACTGGCAGGCGGTAACGGCACGGCGCGCGCTCGAGATCGAGTGGGACGAGGGGGACGCGGGTGCGCTCGATTCGGCGGGCATCCGCGCCCAGCTGGTGGCCCTCGCCGATCGGCCTGGCATCGTGGCACAAACCATCGGAGACGCGGCCGCCGCCCTCGCCGGCGCGGCCAAGCGCATCGAGGCAGTGTACGACGTGCCCTTCGTGCACCACGCCACCATGGAGCCGATGAACTGCACGGCACAGGTTCGCGCCGACGGGTGCGATGTGTGGGCTCCGACCCAGAACCAGGGCGACGCGCAGCGAGTGGCGGCCGAAGTGACCGGCTTGCCGAAGGAGAAAGTCCGCATCCACACGACGCTCTCAGGCGGTGGGTTCGGGCGCCGGCTCGAGCCGGACTTCGTGTCCGAAGCGGTACGCGTGTCGCAGGCGACGGGAACGCCCGTGAAGGTGATCTGGACCCGCGAAGACGACATGCGCAACGGGTTCTACCGCCCCACGAGCTACAACCGGGTCAGTGCCGGGCTCGACGCCTCGGGCCGGCTCGTCGCCTGGACCCACCGCATCGCCGGCACGCCGTTGCGGCTCAAGTTCGGACCGCTCGAGAAGGGCATCGACGACAGTCTGGTGGACGGGGCGATCGACCTTCCCTATGGGATTCCCAACGTGCTCGTCGACCAGCTCACGCTGACGCTGCCGGCCGTCCCGCTCGGCCCCTGGCG
>DATHGL010000036.1:0-3771 GCA_035317625.1 Gemmatimonadales bacterium
GGTACTCCGGCCTCGACCGCGCGCTCGACCTCCTTGCCGTCCCGCACGACGTGCGCGCTTCGCGCGCCCAGCCCCGCAAGGCGGCGGATCGCCTCGGACGTCCGGCCCTTGGCGCGTGCCTCGAGCAATCGCCCGAGGAGGATCAGCCCGATGATGGCGGACACGGCCTCGTAGTAGACGTCCGCCTGTCGTCCGGCGCCGGTGAACAGCTGGGGGGCAAAGGTGGCAGCGAGCGAGTACAGGTAAGCGGCAGCCGTGCCGACGCCGATGAGCGTATTCATGTCGGCGGTGCGGTGCTTGAACCCACTCCACGTCCCCCGATAGAACGGGCGGCCCGACCAGACGACGACCGGCAGGGTGAGGATCGCGAGTCCCACCTTGATCCAGCCCGGGTCGATGGCGCCGCGACCCGCCAGTCCCTCCTGCAACCGCAGCGCGAGCGGCATGAGCAGCCGCCCCAACAAATCGACCTGTCTCAGCGTGACGTCGGCGTCGTGGGCCATGAGGAGCATGGAGCCGAGCATGCTGACGACCGTCACGGCGGCCGCGAGCGCGAATTTCCCGGTGAGCGTGCGGATCTCGCGGTGGCGCGCCAAGCGCTCCCGCTGGACTGGATCCTCGGCGGCGATCGGCTCGGCGACCCGGAAGCCCGCCTGCTCGACCGCTCGCTCCAGCTCTTGGGCGGTGGTGGCGCCCGGGATGTAGTCCACCGTCGCAGTCTCCGTCGCCTGGTTGGCCACGGCGCGGATCACCCCCGGCACCCGGCGCAGCGCCTGCTCGAGTGGCACGACGCTCGGCGCGTAGTGGAGCTGTTCGACGGTGAACGTCACGCCGGCCTTGCCGCAGTCGTAGCCCGCCGCGCGGACGGCTTGGATCAGCTCGGCGACGTGCGTCTGCGCGTCGTCGTAGTCCACTGCGGCCTTTGCCGTGGCGTAGTTCACCGTGGCGCTCGCCACGCCGCCGGCGCTGGTCAGCGCCTCCTGCACCGTGGCGGCACAGGAGGCGCAGCTCATGCCCTCGATCGGCAGCACGATGCGGGCCTTACTCATGGAACTTGTGGGGCGAGGCCGACGGCCGGCGGTCGGACGTGGCCGGCTCTACGACCAGGAGACCCTTGAGCATGTGCATGCCACAGCGGAAACGGAATTCCCCGGCCTCGTCCGGCGTGAACTCGATGGTGGTGGTCTGAAACGCCGGTAGCGCCGTGTCGATCCCGAAGTCCTCGAACACGACGCGCTCCGAGCAGTCCGCGGTCTCGTCGCGGTAGAACTGGAGCCGCACCGGCGTCCCGGCCCGCACCACGACGGTGTCGGGGGTGTAGCCGCCCTTCACGGTAACCCGCACCTCCTGCACGCCCCCGACCGTCGCCGCGGCCGCCGCGGGCCCGCTCGAGAACAGGAAATACCACAGCACCCAGACGATCGCGACAAGGCCGGCGGCCGTGACAACGTACTGCGCGACGCTCACGCCTTCTCGTAGTACTCGATGCCGAGGTGGGTGATCTGGTCCTCGCCCATCAGCCACCGCAAGGTGTTCTTGAGCTTGGTCTGCTGGATGAAGAGATCGTGCTCGGGGTAAAGGCCGGGAGCGGTCTGCGGGCTCTTGAAGTAGAAGGCGAGCCACTCCTGGATGCCGCACAGCCGCGCGCGTTGCGCGAGGTCGAAGAACAGCGCGAGGTCGAGCACGATCGGCGCCGCCAGGATCGAGTCGCGGCACAGGAAGTCGACCTTGATCTGCATCGGATAGCCGAGCCATCCGAAGATGTCGATGTTGTCCCAGCCTTCCTTGTTGTCGCCGCGGGGCGGGTAGTAGTTGATCCGCACCTTGTGGAACACGTTGCCGTACAACTCGGGATACTGGTCGGGCTGGAGGATGTACTCGAGCACGCCGAGCTTCGACTCCTCCTTGGTCTTGAACGACTCGGGGTCGTCGAGCACCTCGCCGTCGCGGTTGCCCAGGATGTTGGTCGAGTACCAGCCGGCCAGCCCGAGCATGCGCGCTTTGAAGGCCGGCGCGAGCACGGTCTTCATCATCGTCTGACCGGTCTTGAAATCCTTGCCGCCGATGGGGAGGGTGCGCTCCTCGGCGAGCCGCTCGAGCGCGGGGATATCCACCGTGAGATTGGGCGCGCCGTTCGCGAACGGCACGTTCTCCATCAGCGCGGCGTAAGCGTAGAGCATCGATGGCGCGATCGCCGGGTCGTTCTGCTCCATGGCCTTCTCGAACGCCGCGAGGCTCTGGTGCGCCGGGCCCGGCGTGAGGAACACTTCGGTCGAGGCGGCCCAGATCATCACCAGCCGGGCGGCGCCCGACCGCTTCTTGAAGTCGCGGATGTCCTGGCGCAACTGCTCGGCGAGCTCTCGCTTGGTCTTCCCGCTCTTCACGTTGGTGCCGGTGAGCCGCTTCACGTAGTACTGGTCGAACGCCGCCGGCAGAGGCTTGATCCCCTTGAGGAAGTCGGCGATCGGCTCCAGGTGGTGTGGCTCGAGTACCCCGGCCTTGCGGGCGGCACCGTAGGCGTCGTCGGGAATCGGATCCCACGCGACGAACACCAGGTCCTTGACGTCCGCGAGCGACACGAAGTCCTTGATCTTCGGTGCGCGCTTCTCCGTCCGCTTGCCGAGGCGGATCTTTCCCATCTGCGTGAGCGATCCGACCGGCAGCCCGGTCCCCCGCCGGACGTGCTCCACGCCCGCGATGAACGTGGTCGACACCGCACCCAGTCCGACGAGCATCACGCCGAGCTTACCCGTGGCCGGCGCGATGTCGCGGCCCTCCTGCCGTGCCACGATCACTGTCCTTTCCGCGACTGCAGTGCCGGCGCGTGTCCGGGGAGCGTCTCCCGCTGGTGCGGCGGCTGCCGCACCGATGGCCCGGCGGCGATGCGCGCGACGTAGACCATCCGCTGCACCACCGTCACCGACGTGGCGAGCGCGAGAGCAGCGACGATCCAGAACAACAACGTCCCATGGTTCCCGGCCCCGAGAAACATCGTCGGGACGCCCAAGAGGAGCACACGCTCGGCCCGCTGCGCGATGCCCACCTTGACGGTGAGGCCCAACCCCTCCGCGCGGGCCCGCGTGTAGGAGACCAGGAGCGACGCCGTGAGCCCGACGAAGCACGCGAGCACCGCGAGCGTCATCCGCGGAGGCGCTACGCCGCCGAGCAGAAAGTAGACCGCGATTCCGCTGAACAAGGCCGCCTCGCCGACGCGGTCGAGCGTCGAGTCGTAGAACGCCCCGAACGTCGTGATCATGTGGCCCCGGCGCGCCACCCGACCGTCCACCATATCGAACAGGCCGGAAACCAGCAGCAGCGCCCCACCCCACCGCACCCGCCCAACGGCGAATGCCGCGGCCGACGCGATCACGATCAGCGTGCCGACGGTGGTGATGAGGTTGGGCCGAACGTGCAGGCGGATGAGAGCGGCGGCGAGTGGATCGAGCAGATTCCCGAAGCCGTCTCGCACCCGCTGGGGGATCACATTCATAGCGGGGGGAAAGTAGCGAGGGTCGGCAAAACTCTCAATAGAGCAAGTACTTGGCGCGCAGACGCTGAAACCGCGCCAGCCGCCCCTCCCAGACCCGCCATACCGCTTCACCGACGCGGCCGGCGAGAATCGCGCGACGCAGCTCCGATCCAGCCGCCAGCCGATCGAACCGCGTCCCGTCGAAGCGCAGCGAATCGGGCTGCGACGCTCGGATCGCCCCCAGCATCAGAATGGCGGCGCGCGTTGGATCGTACCGCCGCCGATCCGTCACGCGCAGGCGA
>DATHGL010000037.1:0-6304 GCA_035317625.1 Gemmatimonadales bacterium
CTCCGCGCTCACCCGGGAACCTCGCCGATGGCGATGAGCGACTGCCCGACCCGCCCGGGGAGCAGCCGCTCCAGCCGAAACAGCGGCACCAGCGCTTCGTACCAGCGCAGGGCGCCCGGGGGGATGAGACGGCGGCGCAGCACGCGGCCCGCGAGCCACCACCCCGCGATGCCGGCCAGGTTGAAGTACTCAAGATGGCGCACGCGGAAGCCCGCGGCCCGGAGCTTGGTGGACAGCTCGGCGGGGACGTAGCGGCGGAAGTGTCCCAGGGCCTCGTCCAGGGTGCCGTGCAACGCGCGCAGCGCGGGCACGAGCAGCACGAGCCGGCCGCCGGGCTCGAGCAGATGGTGCATGGCGGAGAGCGCCGCGCCGTCGTGCTCGATATGCTCCAGCACGTTCAGGCAGATCACGGTGTCGAGCCGCTCGGCGGCGAGCCGCGGGTCCACGGTGGGCAGCCGCAGCTCGGCGACGGCCACGTGCCCCTGGTCCCCGAACCGCTCGCGCAGCCGGTCCAGGTAGGACGGCTCGGTGTCGGTGAGCACCACGCGCTCCCGATCGACCAGGAACGCCGACATGGTGCCGATCCCGGCACCGACCTCGAGCACGCGACGCCCCACCCAGGGGCGCAGCCGGTCGAACATCCATCGGTTGTAGCGGGGGGCCGCCGCCAGGCGCTCGAGGGTCTCGACCCCGACCGGCCCGGGGGGCTCGGGGGGGTCGGGGGGGGCCTCAGCCGGCGGCATCGCCTTCGTACCGGCCCAACTTGCGATACAACGTGGAAGGATCGATGCCGAGCACCTCGGCGGCGCGGGTCTTGTTGCCGCCCTCGCTCTGCAGCACCCAGGTGATGTAGGCGCGCTCGATCACGTCGAGCGTGGGGTTGGCGTGCGCCCGCTCGGCCACGAGCGGCTCGGTGCGGCGCTCCGTGAGCTTGCCCGGCAACGCCGACAGGTCGATCGTGGTGGACTTGCTCAGCACGACCGCGCGCTCGAGCGCGTTCTCGAGCTCGCGCACGTTGCCGGGCCAGTCGTCGGCGATCAGGGCGGCCTTGGCGTCCTCCGCGAGCGCCTTCGGCTGCTCATTGCGCTCCTTCGCAATGCGGCTCAGGAACTCTTCCCACAGGATCTGGATGTCGTCGCGCCGGTCGCGCAGCGGCGGCAGGTGGATGGCGATCACGTTCAACCGGTAATACAGGTCGGTGCGGAAGCGGCCGCGTTTGATGTCCTCCTCGAGATCGCGGTTGGTGGCGGCGACGATCCGGACGTCGACGGGGATCGCCTCCGTGCCGCCCACGGGGATGGCCTCCCGCTCCTGCAGCACGCGCAGCAGCTTGACCTGGGTGGCGGGCGACATCTCGCCGATCTCGTCGAGGAAGAACGTGCCGCCCCGCGCCGCGGCGAACAGGCCCTGCTTGTCGCGCACCGCGCCCGTGAACGATCCCTTCACGTGACCGAACAGCTCCGACTCGAGCAAGCTCTCCGGCAGCGCGCCGCAGTTGAGCGAAAAGAACCCGCCCTCGGAGCGCGCCGACAGGTCGTGAAGGTAGCGCGCGATGACCTCCTTCCCGGTGCCCGATTCGCCCTGGATGAGCACCGTGCTTTCGGTTGGCGCCACCTGCTCGGCGAGCTTCATCACCTCGAGGAACACCCGGGATTTGCCGAGGGGCTTGGCCAGCCCCGAGCGCTCCCGGCGGCGGATCTCCTGCTTGAGCTGCTTGTTCTCCGCCTTGAGGAGTCGCTGCTCCACCGCACGACGGCAGATGGCGACCAGGTCGTCGTTGGAGAACGGCTTCTGGATGTAGTAGAAGGCCCCCTGGTTCACCGCCTGGATCGCGGTCTGGAGCGACGCCTGCGCGGTCATGAGGATCACCGGCGTCTCGGGATCCTGCTCCCGCACGGCCGCGAGGATGTCGGTGCCCGTCACGCCCGGCATCTTGATGTCCGTGAGCACGATGTCGGGGGGATTCGCTTTCAGCGCCTCGAGCCCGGCTTTCCCGCCCTGGGCCGTCGTGACCTCGAATCCTTCCCCCTTCAGGAGGATCCGGAGCACGTCCAGGATCCCCATCTCGTCGTCGACGACCAATATCGAAGGCTGCTGGCTCATGCGGCTTCCTCTTTCCGCCGGGCCGCGGGGAAGTACACCGTGAACGTCGTCCCCTGCCCGGGCGTGCTGTCCACCATGACCAGGCCGCGGTGCGCCTCCACCGCGCGCTGCACGATGGCGAGGCCAAGCCCGGTGCCGCCGACCCGCCCGGTCACGAACGGCTCGAACAGGCGCGCCCGCACGTGCTCGGGGATGCCGGGGCCGTTGTCGCGCACGGCCAAACAGACGGCGTTTTCAATCCCGGCGCTGCCCGGCAGCGCGCGCCCCTCGGCCCGGCCGGCGCGCACCTCGACGCGCGCCCCGTCGCCCGCGGCCTGGACGGCGTTCAACACGAGGTTCGACACGATGCGGTGGAGCAGGTCCTCGTCGCCCTCCATCGGCGTCGGGTCGCCCTGGAGCTCGATGACCGCATCGGCCGGGCAGTCGGGGTGCTCGCGCACCAGCCGGATCGCCGCGGCCGCCACCTCACGCAGGTCGAGCGACCGGCACTCGGTGGCGCGCACCCGGGAGAAATCGAGGAACTCCGAGAGCAGGCGCGACAGGCGATCGGTCTCGCGCACGACGAGCGACGTGAGAAACCTCTCGTCGGCGTTGGCGCGTTTGGCGCGCCCCAGCTGCTCCACGGAGGAGCGGATCGACGCCAGCGGATTCTTGATCTCGTGGGCCAGGCTCGACGACAGCTCCGCCACCGCCTCGAGCCGCTCGGCGCGCAGGCGCAGCTCCTCGAACCGCTTCGAATCGGAGATGTCGCTGAAGATCGCGGTCACCCGCGGCGCGCCCCCCGACTCGACCTCCAGGGTCGTGGTCGTCACCCCGATCGGAAAGGTCCGGTCGGGGCGCCGCACGGTGGCCTCGACCCGCATCGCCCGCACGCCGCGCCGCGCGGTCGCCGTGATCGCCGCCCAGAACTCGGGCGCGATCCGCGCGAACTCCGGCATGATCGGCCGTCCCCGCCACTGCCCCTCCTGGAAGCCGAGGATCTGCTCGGCCGCCGGGTTGCAGAAGAGCAGCTGGCCGCCCTGGTCCACCGTGACGATCCCCGTCGGAATGTTCCGCAGGACGTCCGCCGCCTCGAGCCGGGCCTGCCGCAGCGCGCCCGCCAGCGCCTCGCGCTCCGCCCCCATCACCGAGACCCGGCTCGCGAAATACGCCGTCACCGCCGCCACCGCGGCGAACACGAGCAGCTGTAGCGTGACCTGCGCCGTCATCGGCGTCGTGTGCCCGAACACCACGTCGGCGAAGTACACGATGCCGACGAGCGCGGTGATCAGCGCCGTGCTGGCCAACGGCATCAGCACCGCGGTCACCGCGATCACCGGGACGTACAGCGGGGTGAGGTCGCTCTGCGGCCCGCCCGTCATGTGCACGACCGTCGTGATGAGCGCGACGTCGAACAACGCCTGGGCGTACAGGAACGTGCGCCCCGGCGGGCGGGCGAGAAAATGGGTGTACCAGTAGGAGGCGATCGTGACGAGCACCGTCGTCACCAGCACGAGCGACGTGAGGAGCAGGTCGAGCGGGGCCGCCACGGCAAACTTGAGCGCCGCGGCAATGTAAATGGCGGCCGCGACGCTCACCCGCCCAACGTACACCGACCGCAGAAGACTCCGCGGAGTCGGGATCGCCGATCCCCGCGAGCTGCCGCCGAGCCAGCTCACATCGCGCTCCTTGCCGGCACGCCCGGCCCGGACGCCGCGCCGGCGAGCTTCATAAGAATAAGGGTTGCAATCTCTTACGACCTGGACCGACAAACCGTCCCTGCGGGGCGCCGACGCTAAGTATTGGGAGCGGTGTGGCAAAGTGCAAGAGCAAGAGCGCGATGGCGCGTGGGCCCGCGGAGTCGCCGTGACTGCGCTATCCTAGGTCATGCTGCCGCCCGCGTCTCGTCTCGCCGCATGCCTGCTCGCCGCGGCGCTCGCACCATTGAGCCCAGCGCGGGGTCAAGGCGTGCTCACGCCGGCCGACTCCGCCATCCTCGCCTCGCAGCCGCTGAAGCGCTTGGTGCTCGCTCCCTCGCTGTTGCGGCGCATCAGTCTGCTCGCCGCAGGCCTCGATCGCGAGGTGGTGCTGTGCCTGCAGGGCACGGTCACTGGAGACACGGCCCTGGTCCAGGACTTGGTGATGCCCGACCTCGTCAGCTCGACGGCCGACCGCGTTCAGCCCGCGCCGTGCGGGGCGGGCACGCTCGCCGTGTGGCACAACCATCCGTGGGCCGGGCCGGACTCGAGTTTCGGGGTGAAGACGCCAGAGGATCTCTGCTCACTCAGCCAGCCCGACCTGCGTACGGTGGTGGCAGACTCGATTCCGTTCGCGGTCGTGAGCGTGGGCCGGGCGCGCGGCCCGATCGTGTGCTGGTGGCGGCGGGTGCAGGCGGTGGTGAACCGCCACGTGAAGTTCCTGCCGCGCTTCCCCCGGCAGTGGCTCGAGCGGCCGAGTCTGGCGGGCCTCGCCGACTCGGCGCCGAAACCGCCCGCGCCGTCCGTCCCCTAACGAAGGCTCCGTCAGCCATGATCCGCGTCCGTACCGCCGTCGCGCTGCTCGCGCTTCTCGTCCCCACCGCGGGCGCGCATGCCCAGCAGGTCGACACCACACTGTGGGCCCGCCTGCGCTACCGTTTCGTCGGTCCCGAAGGCAACCGCGCCGTGGCTGTCGTCGGCGAGCCCGGCAATCCCCTGGTCGCCTACGTGGGCGCGGCGTCCGGCGGAATCTGGAAGACCGAGGACGGGGGCGTCCACTGGCGGGCTGTGTTCGACAGCGCGTCGGCGCAGGCCATCGGCGCGCTCGCTTTGGCCCCGTCGGCGCACACCGTCCTGTGGGCGGGCACGGGCGAGACGTTCTTCATCCGCTCGACGACCGCGCTCGGCAACGGCGTCTACAAATCGACCGACGGCGGGCGCAGCTGGCAGCACATGGGGCTCGATGCGACCGGGCGCATCGCGCGCATCGTCATCCACCCCGCGAACCCCGATATGGTGCTCGTGTGCGCACTGGGACGGGCGTACGGGCCGGCGCCCGACCGCGGGGTGTACCGCACCGCCGACGGAGGCAGGAGCTGGACGCGCGTGCTGTTCGTGGACGCGAACACCGGGTGCTCCGACCTCGCCATGGACCCGGGCGACCCCAGCACGGTGTTCGCCGGGATGTGGCAGTTCGAGGTGAAGACCTGGCGGCTCCAGAGCGGGGGCCCCGGCAGCGGTCTCTGGGTTTCGCGCGACGGCGGCGTCACCTGGAAGCGGCTGGCCGGCCGCGGCCTCCCCGCGGCGCAGCACGCGGTCGGCAAGATCGCCGTCGCCGTCGCCGCGACGAACCCCAATACCGTGTACGCCCTCATCGAAGACCAGGATCCGGCGCTGTACCGGAGCGACGACCGCGGCGCCACGTGGCGCCTGGTGAGCCGCGATCACAACATGGCGGAGCGAGCGCCGTACTACGTGCGCTTCGCCGTGGCGCCGGACGACGAGGATCGGTTGTACTTCGTCTCGGTCCGCTTCAGCGTGTCCCGCGACGGCGGCCGGACGCTCGGCCGGTCCGACTACCACGGCGGCGGCGACAACCACGACATCTGGATCGACCCGGCGAACCCCGACCGCTTCATGATCGCGCACGACGGCGGGGCGAGCATCACGCTGAATCGCGGGAGGACGTTCGCGCGCATCGTGCTGCCCATCGCCCAGCTGTATCACGTGCACGCCGACACGCGCGTGCCCTACTATCTGTATGCCAACCGCCAGGACGGCACGTCGTACCGGATGCCGAGTCGCAGCCTTTCCGGTGGCGCCTCGGAGGGGCAATGGGGCCACGTCGGCGGGTGCGAGAGCGGCTTCGCGATCCCCGACACGGTGACGAACACGACGGTGTGGTCGGGATGCTACGACGGGGGGCTCGAAGTGTACGACGTGCGCACCGACCACGCGCGCAACGTGCGCGTCTGGCCCGAGGCCGCGTACGGGTGGCGGCCCGCAGACCTGACCTATCGCTGGAACTGGACGTTCCCGATCGCCATCTCGCCGCACGATCACACGCGCGTGTACGTCGGCAGCCAGTTCGTGCACGTGACGACCGACGGCGGCTCGAGCTGGAAGGTGATCAGCCCCGACTTGACGCGCGACGACTCGACGCACCAGCAGAGCTCGGGCGGCGTCACGACCGACAACCTCATGACGTTCGACGGTGCGACCCTGTTCGCCCTCGCCGAGTCGCC
>DATHGL010000038.1:0-3744 GCA_035317625.1 Gemmatimonadales bacterium
CGCCACCTCCACCACCTCCGCCACCTGTCGTACCTCCACCGGCTGCGCCGGCGGGACGCTCTTCGGGCACCGCATCGCCGCCGGCGTGCGCCGTCTCCGGCTCGGGCGCCGCCGGCGCCACCACCGGCGCTTCCGTCGTCCCCGGCCCTGACGGGCCGTTGGGCTCTTGGTCGTTCGCCATTACAGCTCCAATCCGCCTTTGCGGGCGCCCTCGGCCACCGCCTTCACGCGCCCGTGGTACTGGTATCCGCCCCGATCGAACACAACCCTGGTGATCCCCTTCTCCTTGGCCTTGGCGGCGATCAGCCGGCCGAGCGCGAAGCTCTTCGCGGTCTTTCCGTTCCCGTCCACCTGGAGGCCCTCGGACGTGTCGGCCGCCCCGACCAGCGTGACGCGCCGGGCGTCGTCCACCACCTGGGCGTAGATATGCTTCGAGGAGCGGAACACCACGAGACGCGGGCGCTCCGCGCTGCCCACCACTTTGCGCCGGACCCGCAGGTGGCGGCGGTAGCGGCGGGTTTCCCGGGAACGGACCTTATGGATCGTTCGCATGGTCTATTTCGCCGCCTGGGCGGTCTTGCCGGCCTTGCGCCGGACCTGCTCGCCCACGTAGCGGATCCCCTTGCCTTTGTACGGCTCGGGCGGCCGAATGGCGCGCAGCTCCGCCGCCACCTGCCCCACGAGCTCCTTGTCGACACCCTCGACCTTCACGAGGACGTTGTTCTCCACCGAGATCTTGATCCCCTGCGGCGCGTGATACGGCACCGGATGAGAGAAGCCCACCACGAGCTGCACGCCGAACGGCTTCGGCTCCGCCTTGTAGCCCACGCCCTGGATCTCGAGCGACTTCGCGAAGCCCTTGGTCACGCCGTCCACCATGTTGGCGACGAGCGTGCGGGTGAGCCCGTGGAGCGCCTTGTGGCGGCTCTCGTCGGAGGGCCGCCGCACGACGATCGTCTCGCCTTCCACCACCACGGCCAGCTCCGCGTGGATCAGCCGGCTCATCTCGCCCTTGGGCCCCTTCACGGTGATCCGGGTGCCGTCGAGCTGGGCCGTGACGCCCTTGGGAATGGGGACCGGTTTCCTGCCGATGCGCGACATGGGCCGGCCTCCTACCAGACCAGCGCGAGCAGCTCGCCGCCCACGCGGGCGGTGCGGGCTTCGCGGTCGGACATGAGTCCCTGCGGCGTCGACAGGATCGCCATGCCGAGGCCGTTCTTGACGCGCGGGATCTCGCGCGCTTTGACGTAGCGCCGCAGGCCGGGCGCGGACACGCGCTGCAGCTCGCGGATCACCGGCGCATCGTTGTGATATTTGAGGTAGAGTCGCAGCAGGCCGTGACGCCCGTCATCCAGGACCTTGAAGTCCTGGACGTAGTGGTTGTCGCGGAGGATGCGCGCGATCTCGACCTTCAGCTTCGACACCGGCATATCGACCCGGCGGTGGCCCGCCTGGCAGGCGTTGCGCACCCGGGTCAGCATGTCGGCGACGGGATCAGTCATGCTCATCTCGCGTTCCGTCCTTTTACCAACTGGCTTTGCGCACGCCGGGAATCTCCCCGCGCAGCGCGAGCTCGCGGAAACAAATGCGACACAGCTTGAACTTCCGGAGCGTCCCGCGACTGCGACCGCAGCGCTGGCACCGGTAGTAGCCGCGCACCTTGAACTTCGGCTTCCGCTTGACCTTCTCCATCCACGACTTCTTCGCCATGACTCCCTCGTCTTCCTAGGCGCCGACCGCGACGGGGGCTTCGCCCCGGAAGGGCATCCCCAGCTCGCGCAGCAGGGCCAGGGCCGTGTCATCCCGCCCGGCGCTGGTCACGAACGTGATATCCATCCCGTGGATCCTCTCGACCTTGTCGTAGTCGATCTCCGGGAAGATCATCTGCTCTTTGATGCCGATGGTGTAGTTCCCCCGGCCGTCGAAGCTGTCGGTCGGCAGCCCGCGGAAGTCGCGCATGCGCGGCAACGCGATGCTGATGAACCGGTCCAGGAACTCGAACATCCGGGCCGCACGCAGCGTCACCGAGCAGCCGACCGCCATGCCTTCGCGCAGGTTGAAGCTCGCGATCGACTTCTTGGCGCGCGTGACGACGGGCTGTTGGCCGGTGATGGCGCCGAGCTCCGCGACCGCCGCTTCGAGCCCCTTGGGATTCTTGGTCGCGTCTCCCATCCCCACGTTGAGCACGATCTTCACGAGCTTGGGGATCTCGTGGAGATTCTTGAGGTCGAACTGCTGCGCCAGCTTGGCCCGCACCCGCTGCTCGTAGTACTCGAGCAGCCGGGCCCGGGGGGCCGGCTCCGGCGGCGGACCCGGCGGCTCGACCGGAGCCGCCGGCTGGCCCTCGGCCGGCTTCTTGGGCTTCTTGACCTTCGGCTCCTTGCCCCGGGGCGCCGCCCCGGGGCCAGCCGCCCCGGTCTGCTTCGGTTCCTTCTCTTTGGTATCCGCCATGTCGTCCTACCTCACCCGCGGGATCGGCTGACCGGACTTGACCGCGACCCGCGCCGCCGTGCCGTCCTTGTCGAGACGCCGCCGCACGCGGGTCGGCTCGCCCGACTTGGGGTCGAGCAGCATGACCTTGGACGCGGCGATCGGCGCCGTCAGCTCGACGATGCCACTCTCCTCGTTGGCGCTGGCGGCGCGCTTGTGCTTCTTCACGATGTTCACGCCCTCGACCTCCACCCGGAACTCCTTGGGGTAGACGCGCAGGACTTTGCCTTCCTTGCCGCGATGTTCGCCCGAGATCACCCGGACGGTGTCGCCCTTGGCGATGTGCAGCTTGTGGCGCTCCGGCTCGCGGGCCTCGGCGCGCGCGCGCGCGCGGCGACTCTTCTTGAAGACCAGCGGCTTCATGTCAGATCACCTCCGGCGCGAGCGAGACGATCTTCATGAACCGCTTCTCGCGCAGCTCGCGCCCCACGGGCCCGAAGATGCGGGTGGCGCGGGGCTCGCCCGTGTCCGTGATGAGCACGGCGGCATTCTCGTCGAACCGGATGTAGGAGCCGTCCTTGCGCTTGGTCTCTTTGGCCGTGCGGACGATCACCGCCTTCGCCACCTCGCCTTTCTTGACCTGGCCGGTGGGAATGGCGTCCTTGATCGTCACGACGACGATGTCGCCCAGCCCCGCATAGCGGCGCTTGGACCCGCCGAGCACGCGGATGACGAGCGCCCGCCGCGCGCCCGAGTTGTCCGCGATCTTGAGAATCGATTCCTGCTGTACCACGGTCTCCCCCTCCCGCCGCTACTTCGCGCGCTCGACGATTTCGACCACGCGCCACCGCTTGGTCTTCGACAGGGGGCGGGTCTCGACGATCCGCACCGTGTCGCCCGCCTTGGCGCCCTTGTCGTCGTGGGCCGCGACCTGCTTGGTCCGGACGATCTGCTTGCCGTAGAACCCGTGCGGGAAGCGACGCGTGAGCGAGACGGTGACGGTCTTCTGCATCTTGTCGCTCACCACCACGCCGGTGCGCACCTTGCGCCGCGTCCTGATCTCGGTCATGCCCGTGCCCTCTCACCCAGAATGGTCTTGATCCGCGCGATCTCACGACGGATGCGACGCAGCTCCAGCGGGTTCGCCAGCGCTTCGGTCGCCCGCCGGAACCCCAAGCGGAAGCGCTCCTCCGTGAGCACCGCCAGCTGCTGCTCGAGATCCTCGGTTTTCAGCTCCCGCAGCGTCTCGGCCTTCTTCGTCGCCATGCTAGCGCTCCTCGCGCTTCACGAATTTCGACTTGATCGGCAGCTTGG
>DATHGL010000039.1:0-10545 GCA_035317625.1 Gemmatimonadales bacterium
GAAGCCGTAGGTGCCCATCTTGAGCAGGATGGCGGCGAGCAGCACCGATCCCGCCGTCGGTGCCTCGACGTGCGCGTCCGGGAGCCAGGTGTGCAACGGGAACATCGGCACCTTGATCGCGAACGCGAGGAAGAACGCTCCGAACAGCCAGAACGCGATCGGCCCGAGCCCGCCGAGGTGCGCCAGCAGGTGCGCGTAGGAGAACGAGTACACGCCCGTCCGCTGGGCGACCGCATACACGAGAGCGAGAATCGCCACCAGCATGAGCAGCGATCCAAAGAATGTGTAGACGAAGAACTTGATGGCCGCGTACAGGCGGCGCTCGCCGCCCCACACCCCGATGATGAAATACATCGGGATGAGCATGACCTCCCACATCACGTAGAAAAGAAACAAGTCGAGGGCGACGAACACCCCGATCATGCCCGACGTCAGCACGAGCAGGAGCGCGTAGAACCCGCGCTCGCGTGTCGTGATGTAGGTGTAGCTGCCGAGCACCGACAGGGGGACGAGGAACGTGGTGAGCAGGACCATGAACAGTGAGATCCCGTCCAGCCCCACGGTGTAGCGGATCCCCCAGGTCGGGATCCAGGGCACATCGAGGAAGAACTGCACCCCGCCGTCGGGCGCGAAAGTCCACCACAGCGGGACGGAGAGGGCGAACTCGACGAGGCTCGCCGCGAACGCGACGTGCTTGGCCCAGCGGGCCGGCACGAGCAGGACACCCAGTCCGGCCAGCACCGGCCAGGCGAGCAGCGCCGTCAGCACCCACTGGCGGTACACGAACTACCTCACGGCTGCGCCGAGCACGGCCAGGACCCCGATGACGAACAACATCACGTACGAGCCGACTTCGCCGGTCTGCAGCCGGCTCCCCATCCAGCCCAACGCCCGCGACACGGCAGCGCTGCCGTTCACGAGCAGACCGTCCACCAGGCGGGCGTCCACGATCTTCCACAGCACCTCGCGCGAGATCCAGACGATGGGCCGGACGACGATCGCGTCGTACAGCTCATCCACGTACCACTTCTTCCAGAGGAGTCGGGCCAGCCCCGTCTCCGCAGGCGCGAGTCGCGCCGGCACCAACGCGGCCGGCCGCAGCAGCCGGAAGGCGGCGAACATGCCCAGGGCTGCGACCAGGACCGCGGCCACGACCAGCGCCCATTCCGTCGTCCGCGCGGTGTCGACCACCGGGTGCAGTCGGGCAGCGGCGCTCGTCACGGGCTCGAGCCAGTGCTCGAGGAAGGCGCCGCCGCCGAACAGGCGAGGGACGTTGAGCCCGCCCCCCAGCACGGTCAGCGCTCCGAGCACGACCAGCGGAGCCGTCATCATCCACGGCGCCTCGCGCAGGTGCTCCCGTTCACGGTCGCCGGTGCGGTTCGGACCGTGGAACGTGTACCGCATGAGCCGCGTCATGTAGAAGGCCGTGAGCAGGGCTGCCGCCATGCCCATCGCCCAGAAGACGTACCAGAGGGGCCGGACTTCCGCCTCGGCGAACGCGGCGCCCAGGATCTCGTCCTTCGAGAAGAACCCGGCGAACGGGGGGATGCCGGCGATGGCGAGCGTCGCAATCCACATGAGACCCGCGGTCCACGGCAGGTGGCGGGCGAGCCCGCCCATGTTGCGCATGTCCTGCGCGTCGTCGTGGGCGTGGGTCGCGTGGTAGGCGCGGTGCATCGCGTGGATCACGCTGCCCGAGCCGAGGAACAGCAGCGCCTTGAAGAACGCGTGGGTCGCGAGGTGGAAGATGCCGGCCGCGTAGGCCCCGGTGCCCACGCCGATGAACATGTACCCGAGCTGTGAGATGGTGGAATACGCGAGGACGCGTTTGATGTCCCACTGCTTGAGCGCGATGGTGGCGGCGAACAGCGCCGTGAGCGCACCGACGCCGGCGACGGCGGCGCTACCGAGGGGCGACAGCGCGAACAGCACGCCGCAGCGCGCCACGAGATAGACGCCCGCGGTGACCATGGTCGCCGCATGAATCAGGGCGGACACGGGCGTCGGCCCTTGCATTGCATCGGGCAGCCATGTGTAGAGGGGGATCTGGGCCGATTTGCCGGTGCAGCCCAGAAACAGGAACAGTGTGATCGCGGTGACGACCGCGCTGCCGGGCGCGAACGCCGCCGGCGCCCTGGCGAACACGGGGCCGAAGTCGAGCGACCCGATGCGCCAGAAGATGAGCAACATCGCGACCAGGAACCCGAAGTCCCCGATCCGGTTCACGATGAACGCCTTCCTGCCCGCGTCGGCGTTGATCCGCTCGTTGAACCAGAACCCGATCAGCAGATAGGAGCAGAGTCCGACACCCTCCCACCCGACGAACATCACGGGGAAGTTCGCGCCCAGCACCAGGATCAGCATGAAGAACACGAACAGGTTCAGGTAGGCGAAATAGCGCGCGTACCCGGGATCCTCGTGCATGTAGCCGATGCTGAACACGTGGATCAGGGCGCCGACGCCCGTCACGACGAGAATCATCACCGCCGAGAGCTGGTCGAGCTGCAGCGCGAAACCGACCTGCAGCTCTCCGACCGGGAGCCACTCCCAGTAGGGGAACACCAGCGGCGCCGCCGCGTGGAGTTTGGCGAACTCGATCACCGCGAAGGCGGAGGCAGCGAACGCGAGCGCCAGGGTGCCGACGCCCACGATCGAGACGGCGCCCTTGGCGCCCGGCCGACCCAGCGCGAGGGTGCCGTTCACGGCGAAGCCGAGCAACGGGAGCGCCGGCACCACCCAGAGCAGGGACAGCGGCGCCGCGGGCATCACCCTTTGAGCAGGTTGATGTTCTGGAGGTTGAGCGTCTGCCGATGGCGGTAGATGGCCAGGAGGATCGCCAGGCCGACCGCGGCTTCGGCCGCAGCCACGGCCATCACGAAGAACACGAAGATCTGGCCGGCGACGCCGAGTTGCTGAGCCAGCGCGACGAACGTCAGGTTCACGGCGTTGAGCATCAGCTCGACGCACATGAAGATGACGATCGCGTTGCGCCGCAGCAGCACGCCCGCGACGCCCAGGGTGAACAGCACGGCCGAGACGGTGAGCGAGGGCTCGAGGAGCATCAGAGCTTCCGCTTGGCGAGCACGACCGCGCCGACCAGCGCGGCGAGCAGAAGCACGCTGGTGATCTCGAACGGCACGAGATAGGTGCTGAAGAGCGGCCGGGCAACGGCCGGCACCATGCCCTGCTCCGCGGCGGCGCGGGCCATGGGGCCGGGCGCGAGTGCGAGGGCCGGCGCCGGCCCGCCGTGCCGCAGCGCGAGCAGCTGGACCAGCATCAATCCCGCGAGCAGCACGCCCACCCCGAGCCCCACGGGCCCTTTGAGATCGGACGGTCCCGCGCGGCCCAGATTGAGCAGCATGATCACGAACAGAAACAACACCATGATGGCGCCGGCGTACACCAGCACCTGAAGCACGGCGATGAACTGGGCGTCGAGCAGGACGAACAAGGCCGCGAGCGCGAACAGCGTCGCCACCAACCACAGCGCGCTCGCCACGGGGCTCCGGCGGGTGATGCACGCGAGCGCGCTCACGACCGCGAGCCCGGCGAATCCCCAGAAGATGATCAAGGTCGGCGCCATCGCTACTCGCCCGCGGGATCGGAGGGGTCCCACAGGGTCGAGACGGGATGCGTCTGGGCGCACAGCCGCTCGAGGTCGTACACGAACCGGTCGCGCGAAAACTCGGAGTTCTCGTAGTGCACGCCGACGTGGATCGCTTCCTCGGGGCAGACCTCCTGGCAGTAGCCGCAGAACACGCAGCGGAATTCGTCGATCTCGTAGATCAGCGGGTAGCGGTTCCCCTGCTCGTCCTCCCCGGGCACGAGCTTGATGCAGTTCGCCGGACAGATCTGCGGGCAGAGCCCGCAGGCCACGCACTTGGCGCGCCCCTGCTCGTCGGTGAGCATGCGATGCGTGCCGCGCCAGCGCGAGGAAATGTTCCAGTCCGCGGTGCTCTTCTCCTCGGGATACTGCATCGTGACCTTGGGCCGGAAAATGTGCTGCAGCGTGAGGGCCATGCCCTGGAGCGTGGCGCGCACGTAGGAGGCCCGCGTCCCCGGTCGCTGCATCACCTTGACGCCGATCGTCATCAGGCGCGCTCCTCCGCCACCGATCCGGCGATGATGTGCCCGCGGTCGAGCACGAAGAACAGCGGCACCGCGAGCAGCAGGTTCACGGCGAACAAGACCAGCGCGAAGCGAGTGTCGTACGTCCAGCCGAGCCGGTCGTGCAGCAGCCAGATCGCGGTCGCGATTACCGTCACGTAGCCAAGCGCGAGGGGCAGCATCACCTTCCACCCGAGCGCCATCAGCTGATCGTAGCGGAAACGCGGCAGCGTCCAGCGGACCCAGATGTAGAGGAAGAGGAAACACATCGTCTTCACGCCGAACGACCCGAGCGTCAACACGGTCTTGAGCACCGTCCACGGTGGTGTGTTGTCCCACGTGATGAACGGGATGTCCCACCCCCCGAAAAACAGCGTCGTCATGAGGGCCGATGCCGTCACCATGTTGGCGTATTCCGCGATGTAGAACATCGAGAACTTCATCCCGCTGTACTCGGTGTGATAGCCGGCGATGAGCTCGCCCTCGGCCTCTGGGAGGTCGAACGGCAGCCGGTTGGTTTCCGCGAACGCCGCGACGATGAAAATGAAGTACGCGAGCGAGAGGGGGAACACGTTCCAGGTGAAGAGGGATGCCGACTGCTTGGCGATGACGTCGGTGAGCGTCACGTTGCCGGCGAGCAGCAGCACGGCCACCGTGCTCATGCCCATGGCGATCTCGTAGGAGATCATCTGCGCGCTCGCCCGCATCCCGCCGAGCAGCGAGTACTTGTTGTTGGACGACCACCCGGCCAGCACGATCCCGTAGACGCCGAGCGAGCCGAACGCCAGGATGTAGAGGAATCCGACCGGCAGGTTCGCCACCACCATCTCCACGTCTCCCCACGGCGTGGGCAGCGGCGTGGCGAACGGGATCACCGCGAAGGTCAGGAGCGCCGGCACGAAGGCCATCGCCGGCGCGAGCAGGAACAGCACCTTGTCGGCCTGGGCGGGAAGCGTCTCCTCCTTGAGAAGGTTCTTGAGCCCGTCAGCCGCCGGTTGAAACAGTCCTTGCGGGCCGACGCGGTTGGGGCCGAGCCGGTCCTGCATCCAGGCGCAGATGCGGCGCTCCGCGAGGGTGAGCAGCGCCACGCCGACCATGATCGCCGTGAAGACCACGAGAATCTTCACGATCGAGCCGATCAGGAAGAACGTCATGCCGGCACGGCAACGGGCACGGCCGCGGGCGCCGGCAGTCCGGCGAATCCCAGCCGCCCGTAGGAGAGCCCGCGGAACGCGTCCACCGACGCTGCGAGGCGGTCGAACGCCTCGTCGGCGGTGGCCAGGCGCTCCCCGCGACCCAGCGTCGCGCTGACCTCGGAGAGCACCCACCAGGCCGGCCGCGCCATGCCGGGCGCCGGCTTGGCCTGGAAGTAGCGCTGCACCCGCCCGTCCCGGTTCACGAACGTGCCGTCCTCCTCCGCCACGTTGGCGATCGGCAGGACCACCGCGGCCTCGCGGGCGCGCTCGGGCAACATCGTCCCGACATAGATCAGCGCCCCTGCCGTCCGCACGGCGCTCTCGGGCTCGTCGAGCACCAGCACGACCGACGCGGTCTCGGCAGCGCTCAGCGCCGCCGGGTAGTCCCGGCTGTAGCCGAGCAGCTCCGCACCCCGGCCGTTTGGGGCTCGCTCGGCGCGCAGCGCGAGCTCTGGCACACCGGCGAGCGGCGCCTCCTCGCCCATCACCACCTGGAACGCGCCGGTCCAGTCGAGCCCGGCGAACAGCTCGCGCGCGAGGAACAGCGCCTCGGTGGAGGCTTTCGGGGAGACGAGGGCGACCGCCTTGCCGCCGGCACCCCGCAGCAGCGTCGCCACGCGCTCGCACGCTTCGTCCCAGTCGGTCGCGTGCAGCTCGCCGCCCCGCCGCACGAGCGGGGCCTCGATGCGGTCGCCCCGGTTCATCCAGCGGTAGTTCAGGCGGCCGTGGTCGCAAATGAAGTAGCGGTTCACCTGGAGGTTGGGCCGCGGGCGCACCCGCACCACGACGTTCTCGCGGGTGTCGAGCGTGACGTTGCAGCCCTGCGAGCAGCCGGTACAGACCGACGCCGCCTTGTCGAGCTCCCACGCGCGCGCCTTGTGCAGGAAGTCCTTCGAGAGCAGCGAGCCGACCGGGCAGAGGTCGACGACGTTGCCCGCCCACGGGTGGTCGAGCCGCGCCGCGGGGTGGATCCCGACGTAGGCGCGGTCGCCGCGCTCGGATACGTTGAGCACCGGCTCCTTCGCCACGTCCTCCATAAAGCGGACGCAGCGCGTGCACAGGATGCAGCGGTTCGGAACGTACAGCACATCCGGCCCGAAGTCTTCGACTGGGTTGAAACGCTTCGCGTACTCCGGGCTGTAGCGCGTCGCGGGGCGGCCCTCCTGAAATGTGAAGTCCTGCAGCTCGCACTCCCCCGCTTGATCGCAAATGGGGCAGTCGAGGGGATGATTGATGAGGAGCAGCTCGAGCACGCCCGTGCGGCCCTGCTTCGCCTGGGTCGACTGGGTGTGCACCACCATGCCCTCGGCGACCTGGGTGGCGCACGCGATCTGGAGCTTTGGGGCCTTCTCGATCTCCACGAGGCACATGCGGCACACGCCCGCAACGGGCAGCCCCGGGTGGTAGCAGTAGTGCGGCACGAGGACGCCCGTCTGCTTCGCGGCCTCGATCACCAGCGTTCCCTTGGGGACGCTCACCGGGACGCCGTCGATCGTGAGACTGATCAGGTCGTCGGCCATCAGGCCACCAGCACCGGCTTCCGCCGCCCCGCGATGTAGTCCTCGAACTCGTTCTTGAACTTCTTGATCCCCGAGACCACGGGCGCGGCGCACGAGTCCGAGAGCACGCAGATGGTCTTGCCGGTCATGTTCTCGGAGAGATCGAGCAGCAGGTCGAGGTCCGCGGTCTTTCCCTGGCCCGCCAGAATCCGCTCGAGGATCTTGGTGGTCCACGCCGTGCCTTCGCGGCACTGGGTACACTGGGCGCACGACTCGTGCGCGTAGAAGCGGGCGAGCCGCATGATCTGGTAGACCATGTCGGTCGAGTCGTCGAACACGATCACGCCGCCCGAACCCAGCATCGAGCCCCGCTCGACGACGCCTTCGTAGTCGAGGAGGCAGCTCTCGGTCTCGTCGCGGTCGAGGATCGGCACCGACGAGCCCCCGGGGATGCACGCCTTCAGCGTCCGCCCCGGCCGCATCCCGCCGGCCAGCTCGTACAGCAGATCCTTGAGCGGGAAGCCCATCGTGACTTCGTAGTTGCCGGGCCGCTGGACGTGCCCGCACACGGAGAACAGCTTGGTGCCCGTGCTCTTCGGAGAGGCGAGGGACAGCCCCTTGTACCAGGCGGGGCCCTGTTTGAGAATGAGCGGCACCGCGGCCAGCGTCTCCACGTTGTTGATGGTGGTCGGCATCCCGAAGACACCCGCCGCCGCCGGGAACGGCGGCTTGATCCGTGGGTTGCCGCGCTTGCCTTCGATCGAGTTCATGAGCGCGGTCTCTTCGCCGCAGATGTAGGCGCCGGCGCCGCGGTGCAGGTGGATCTTGCCGCGGCCGAAGACGCCCGCGGCCTTCGCCTCGGCGAGGGCCTTGGCCATGACGGCCCAGGGCTCGGTGAACTCGCCGCGGATGTAGATGTAGGTCACCTCGGCCTGGATCGCGCGGGCCGCGATCGCCGCGCCCTCCAGCAACGCGTGGGGCGTCCAGCGCATGATCTCGCGGTCTTTGAAGGTCCCCGGCTCCGATTCGTCGGCGTTCACGCACAGGTAGTGCGGCTTTCTCTTCTCCTTGGGCATGAACGACCACTTGAGGCCGGTTGGGAACCCCGCCCCGCCCCGCCCCCGCAGACCCGACTCCTTGACGAGGTCGATGATCTTCGCGGGTTCCATGGCGAGGGCCCGCTCCAGCATCTCGTAGCCCCCCCGCTTCACCCAGCCCTTGTAACTGCGCGCATCGGCCTCACCAAAGTGCTTGGAGAGGAGGACCGTTTCGCGAGCGTGCGGTTTGTGAGGATAACCCATCAGACCATCCCGAAGTCGGAACGCGGAACGCGGAACGCGGAACAGCGTGTTCCGACTTCCGCATTCCCACTTCCGCGTTCGGTTCTCAGTTGTATTTCCTCACCAGGTCCGGGACCTTCTCCGGTGTAACCGACTCGATGAAGTCGTCGTCTACGAGCACCGGCGTCGCGAAGCCGCAGGCACCCAGGCATTCCACCTCGATCACCGTCCACTTGCCGTCGGGACTCGTCGCGCCGAGCTCCCGCGCCCCCGTCGCGTCGAGCAAGGCTTTGACGACCGCTTCGGCCCCGCAGATGTTGCACGGTGACGTCGTGCACACCTGCACGAAGTGCCTCCCGACGGGATGCTGGTGGTACATCGTGTAGAAGGTGACCACGCCTTTCACGTAGGCGGGCGTCAGGCCCAGCACCTCGGCCACCTCCGCCATGTTGCGGTCCGAGATCCAGCCGCGGGCCTGCTGCACCAGCCACAGCGCCGGCAGCAGCGCCGCCTGTTTGGTGGGATACCGGGTGAAGATCTCGCCCAGCTGCTCGAGCGTCTGGCCGGTGAAGACCGGCTGGTACTCCTCGGTGCCCGCCGGCGGCGTCGGATGCGCGCTGACGCTCATCGATCCACCTCACCCATGACGATGTCGACCGACGCGTTGATCGCGATCAGGTCGCTCAACAGGTGCCCCTCCGCCATCTTGGGGAGCGCCGCAAGGTTGATGAAGGAGGGGGGCCGGATGCGCCACCGCACCGGTTTGGCCGTCCCGTCCGACACCAGGTAATTGCCGAGCTCGCCCTTCGGATTCTCGATCCCGACGTACGCTTCACCCACCGGCGCCTTCACACCTTCCATCACCTGCTTGAAGTGGTAGATCATCGCTTCCATGTCGTTCATCGCGCGCGATTTGGGGGGCAGGATCACCCGGGGATCGGCGACGTTCACGGGGCCGTCGGGCAGGCGGTCGAGCGCCTGCTGGAGGATGCGGTTCGCCTGTGAGCACTCCTCCAACCGCACCAGGTAGCGGTCGTAGACGTCGCCGTGCTCACCGACCACGACGTCGAAGTCGTAGGTCTCGTAGCCCAGGTACGGCCGATCCTTGCGGACGTCGTACGGGACGCCGCTGGCCCGCAGCATGGGGCCGGAGAGCGAGTAATTGATCGCTTCCGCGGCCGTGAGCGCGCCCACACCCTGCGTGCGCCCGACCCACACGGCGTTGCGCGTCAGGACGCGGTCGATTTCAGCGAGCGTCTTCGGGAACGTCTGCGTGAAGTGACGCAGCCCGTCCACGAACTTGTCCGGGATGTCGGCCATCATGCCGCCCACGCGCGTGACACTCGTCGTGAGCCGGGCACCGGTCCACATCTCCTGGAGATTGTAGATCCGCTCGCGCTCCTGGAACGCCCACAGAAATGGCGTGAAGGCGCCCAGGTCGATGGAGGTCGTGCCGAGCCACACCATGTGTGAGATGATCCGGCTCATCTCGCACGCGATCACCCGCAGCACCGTGCAGCGCGGCGTGATCTCGATCCCCATCAGCTGCTCGGCCGCCAGGGCGAAGCCGACGTTGTTGGCCATCGGGGACAGATAATCCGTCCGGTCAGTGAGCGGAATGATCTGGTTGTAATGACGGTACTCGCCGAGTTTCTCGAACCCGGAGTGCAAGTACCCGAGATGCGGGATCACGCGCACCACCGTCTCGCCGTCGAGCTCGACCACGAGCCGCAGGACGCCGTGGGTCGCGGGGTGCTGGGGCCCGATGTTGATCAGCATGTGCTCGCTGGCGAGCCCCGGCTCCGCTGGAGCCGCGACGGCGGGACCGAGCGGCACGCGCGTCGGCTGTCCGCGGGCGTCCAGACCGGGTGTGGCCAGGTCGAGCTCGACGGTGCGCTGGCTCATTCGGAGTCGGGCGGCGTGCCGGGCTCGCCACGGCGTATCCGCTCTCGCATGTCGGGAGGCAGCTCGTGGTACGCCTCGGCGATGGACAGCTCTTCCATCGAGTAGTGCACCTCGGGGTTCGCGTTCAGCGCCTGGCGCACCTGCTCCGCCCGGCTGAACCGGCCGCGCAGCGGGAAGTCCTTCCGGAGTGGGTACCCCTCCGCGTACGTCTCCCACATCAGGATACGGCGCAGGTCGGGGTGGCCCTGGAACGTGATGCCGAACATGTCGAAGACTTCGCGCTCGAGCCAGTCGGCGCCGCGCCACAGCGGCACGACGGAGTCGACGGCCAGCTCACCGCGCGGGTCGAGCTCGACCTTCACGCGCAGCTCGCTGCGGCGCCCGAGGGCACGCAGGTTGTAGACCACCTCGAGCGGTCGCTCCCGGTCGCGATACTCGACCGCCGTCACGTCGACCAGATAGTCGTAGCCCTGCTCGGGGCTGTCGCGCAGCCACCGCAGCACCTCGAGCAGTCGCTCGCGGGCGACGTAGACGATGGTGTCGCCGCACGACTCGACG
>DATHGL010000040.1:0-3624 GCA_035317625.1 Gemmatimonadales bacterium
GTCGACCTTGCGGGTCTTCGTCGCGGGAATGGGACCGAGACCGTCCACCGGCCGTCCCAGGGCGTCGACCACACGCCCCACCAGCGCCGGACCCACGGGCACCTCGAGCACGCGGCCGGTGCGGCGCACCTCGTCGCCTTCGCGCAACACGAGATAGTTGCCGAAGATCACCGCGCCGATGTTGTCCTCTTCGAGGTTCAGCGCCTGCCCGACCACCTTCTCGCTGGTCTCGGACGACGTGAATTCGAGCATCTCGCCCGCCATGGCCGACGTGAGCCCATAGATGCGCGCGATCCCGTCCTTCACCTCCAGCACTGTGCCGACTTCGCGTACGTCGATCTCACCGAGATCGGCCGCCTGGATTTCCTTGAGGAGGATATCTTTGAGCTCGCCGGGCCGGAGAATGGAATCGGTTGCCATGGAATCCGGGGTTTGAGTTTGTGAAAAATATCACATGAACGGGGAACGCGGAAGTCGGAATGCGGAACAGTAGTGGAAGGTCGTTCGCGAGACGACCCCACCGTGTTGTTCCGCGTTCCGCGTTCGCACTTCCGCGTTCACATTCTCGACCTCGTCCTTCCTCTTATGAATCGCTGGAGCACGCCACGCGGCCCCACCGTCCGCAGCTCCTGCGGCGTCGTGCCTGCCACCCGCCGGGCCGCTTCTGCCAGGTGGCTGGGTGAGGCGTAGCCGAGAATCTTGACGACCGCCCGCACCGTGTAGGCGGGGTTGCCGAGCAGATCGGCGGCACAGGCGGTGCGCGCCAGATCGATCACCCGCTTGAGATTGGGCGCGCCGCCGGCGGCGAACTCGCGCGACAGGTGCTCGCGCGTGATCCGGAGCGCCGCGGCCACGTGGCCGGTCTGAGTGGGGAAGCCTACCCGGCGCAGCACTTCGTCCCACGCGGCGAGCTGCAATCGGTCGGTGAGGCGCAGCAGCCTGGGCGCGTCCGCCAACGCCTCGCGTCGCGCCACCTGCGCCGTGCGCGCGGCGATCCACTCCCCCGCGACCGCGTTGTCCACCCCTTCGACCAGCACGCCCGCGAACCCGGCCGCGTGGCAGGCGGCGAGCAACGGGCCGTCGTCGGGACGGACGGGCGACATGACGAACATCGGAATGCGCGGGAAGCGCGGCGGCAGCGCGAGCGCGGCGCGAGGCGCCGCCTTCACGTCCAGCACGACCGCATCCACCAGCCGCTGGTACAGCAGTCGCTCGACGGCGGCGAGGGTGCGGCACAACCGCACGGTGCCCGCGCCACGGGGGTAGCCGCGTTTGACCGCGCCTCGCGGCTCGGCCCGGGGATGGAAGACCGGGACGACGGCGGTCATCGGGACTCCTCGCCGCTCGGTCCATCGGCCACCTGCGCGAGCGCTCGCACCATCCCGGTGGACTGCTCGAGGACTTCGCGCGCGTTGTCGTAGGAAATCGTGCGTCGGGCGTCGTCGGAGAGGTGCCACGCGCAGTCGGTGATGCCTTCCTCCGTCTGGGGCACGGGCTCGCCCTGCTTCGACTCGAACAGGAAGAAGTGGCAGTACTTGTGGATGGTTTTGCCGCGGAACCGGAAGTACCAGTCGATCACGCGGATCGGGCCGTGCAGCACGAGCTCCGTGAGGCCGGTCTCTTCGGCCACTTCGCGTCGCGCGGCATCGGCCGGGGGCTCGCCGACCTCGAGATGGCCCTTGGGAAAGCCCCAGTTCCGGTAGGAGTCGCGGATCAGGAGGAAGCGCGGCTCGCCGTCCGGGCCGCGCCGGAACACGACGCCGCCCGCACTCGTTTCCCGCTGCGCCCGGCGCTGCTTGCGCGTCATAACGAACGCGGAACGCGGAACGTGGAACGCGGAACAGATGGACCGACGTTCGCGCTGATGTTCCGCGTTCCGACTTCCGCCTTCCGCGTTGGTCTAGAATACACTGAACGAGAAGTACTTCCGCGGGTTGGCCTGAATGTCGGACATGAGCTGCCGCAGCTGGATCATCGTGAGCGTGGTCTCGCGGTACAGCGCTGAGTCCGACACGAGCAGGCCGAGGGTCCCGCTGCGGTTGGCGATGCGCGACATCACGCTGTCCGCCGAAACAAGGACGCGCACGAGGCTTTCCTGGTTCTTGTGCGCGGCGTCGAGCAGATCGCGGAAGTCCTGCGACGCCGACCGCAGGTTGACGCTGGTCGTCGCCGAGTTGCTGAGGATGGTCGCGAGCTGACCCTGGTTGGTGGCGGAGTCGACCCGTCCGAGGGCCGTGTGCAGATTGGTGGCCGCCTGGGCGAGGACATCCGAGCCCTGGCGTAGGTTCGAGCCCACGGCGCCGAGCACGTCGGCTTGCTCGTTGGTGACCTTGGCGAGCCGGTCCGCGACCTGGCCGAAGTCCTTGATCGAGCGCCGCAGCTCGGTCACCGCTTCCGAGTCGAACGCCGTCTGAATCCGGCTCGAGACGGTCGCGATGTCGGTCGCGATGCGGCTCGCCTGCGCGGTGAGCTGGCCGATGTCGGGCAACGTGGCCCCCGGCCACTTCCCGCCTCCGGCCCCCTGTGCCTCCGTGATCGCCTGTTTGATGTTGAGATCGTTGGGGAGCTGGTCCAGTGACACGAGCGAGGCCGCCCACTCGCCGAACAGCGACGCCGAAGCGGCGATGACGGCCGGTTTGGGCGGGGGGTGGGTGCCGGCGTAGATCTTCAGGTCCGCCTCCACCCAGTTCCCGCTGGCGAGGCGGATCGTTTCGACGCGACCGATGCGGACGCCGCGCAGCACCACCGGGTCGCCCACGCCGAGCCCCCCCACCGTGCGGAAGCGGGCCGTGTACACCGCCTCGGTTCGGCCGAGGTGCGCGCCCGAGAGCCAGAGCGCGCCGGCCACCACGACTGTGAAGGCCGCGATCACGACCACGCCGACGGCGAACTCGTTCTCGCGCTTCACGCGGGGCGTCCCTCGATGAACTGCCGAACCACGGGATCCTCCGTCTCCTGGATTTGCGCCACGGTGCCCACTTGTCGAATCTTGCCGTCGTACAACATGGCGATCCGGTCGCCCACCGTGTAAGCACTCCGCATGTCGTGCGTCACCACGATGCCGGTGACGCCGAGGTGCTCGCGGGCCCGCACCATCAGCTGGTCGATGACCGCGGAGGTCACCGGGTCGAGGCCGGTGGTCGGCTCGTCGTACAGGAGGTAGCGGGGCCGCAAGGCGATGGCGCGGGCGATCCCCACCCGCTTGCGCATGCCGCCCGACAGCTCGGCCGGATACGACTCCTCCGCGCCCGTCAGGTCCACGAGCGCGAGCGCCTCGCGCACCCGCTCCGCGATCTCGTCCTCCGACAGGTCGCGCCGGCGGAGACCGAGCGCGAGGTTGTCGAACACCGTCATCGAGTCGAACAGCGCGGCGAACTGGAACACGAACCCGATCTCGCGGCGCAGTGCCGTCAGCGCGTCCCGCTGGAGCGTCGAGACCGCGCGACCGTCAACGATGACGTCTCCGGCATCGGGCTGCAACAGCCCCACCACGTGCTTCAGGGCCACGCTCTTGCCGGTCCCCGAATAGCCGATGATCACCACCGTCTCCCGGTCCTCCACCGCGAGTGTGAAGCCCGCCAGCACCGACTTCGCGCCGAAGCTCTTGTGGACGTCCTGGAACCG
>DATHGL010000041.1:0-5442 GCA_035317625.1 Gemmatimonadales bacterium
CCCCCGCCCCGAGCCCCGCGGCCGAGGCCGAGAAGCGCGCGAGCTTCGAGCGCGAAGCCCTGGTGCATCTCGACACCTTGTACCGCGTCGCGCTCCGTCTCACGAGCAACCCCGCCGAGGCCGACGACCTCGTGCAGGAAACCATGCTCAAGGCCTACCGGGCGTGGCACCAGTTCCAGCAGGGGACCAACGCCAAGGGATGGCTGCTCACGATCCTGCGTCACGCCTTCATTAATGAGTACCGGCGCCGCTCGCGTCACCCGGAGACGGTCGACATCGACGCCATCGAGCCGTTCTCGGTGTTCGAGGACGTCCAGGACGACGACCCCCAGGGAACGTTCTTCGATCGCATCGTGGACGACGAGGTGCTCCGCGCCATCGACGACCTCCCGGAACAATTCCGGGAGACCGTGGTGTTGAGCGACGTGGAGGGGCTGTCGTACGAGGAGATCGCGCGCGTCCTGGAAGTGCCGGTCGGCACGGTGAAATCCCGGTTGTTCCGCGCACGCCGCATGCTCCAGCAGAAGCTGTACCATTACGCCGTCGGGATGGGGTACATCAAGGGGAACTCCAAATGAATTGCCGGGAGTGCAAAGAGCACCTCTACGAGTACCTCGACCGCGAGCTCACGCCGGACCTTGAGCGGGATATCCGCCGACACCTCCTGGACTGCCCCCCGTGCGGCGAGCAGTTCGATTTCGAGAAGCTGTTCCTGGAGTTCCTGCAGGCACGGTGCCGCGCGCAGGGCGCGCCCGCCGACTTGAAGCGCCGCATCTTCAACGAGCTGTTCGGCGAGTGAGGTGGCTCACCCCGGGCGGGCTGGTTGCGGCCTGCGCGGTGGGGGCCGGGGTCACGTGGGGTCTAGGCTGGCCGGGCCTCGTTGTACTCGCCGCGCTGTTTCTCTCCGGTAGCCTCCTCACCCAGCTCGCGGAGCGCCAGGGCCCGCGCCGTACCGCGCGCCAGGTGCTCGCGAACGGCGGGGTCGCCGCTCTCGCCGCACTCCTCGGCTCGTGGACGGCGGCGTGCGGCGCCGTCGCCGCCGCGGCCGCGGACACCTGGGCCACCGAGATCGGCGCGTTCTCGCCATTCCCACCGCGCCTCATTACCTCCGGGCGGCGGGTGACCCGCGGCGCGTCCGGGGGTATCACCGCCCTGGGAACCCTGGGTGGGGTGGCCGGGGCGTTCACGATCGCCTGGCTCGCGCACGTGTCGGCACCCCGGGGCGTGGCCCCGGGGTTGGCCACCCTGGCCGCCGCCGGTGTCGCCGGCATGGTCGTGGACTCCTTGCTCGGCGCGACGCTGCAAGGCAAGTACGAGTGTCCCGCATGCGACGCGCGATTCGAACGCGGGAGCACCGTATGCCACGATCCGGTGCGGCTCACGAGGGGATGGCGGTGGCTCGACAACGACGGAGTGAACCTCGCTGCTACGCTCGTTGGAGCGGCCGTCAGCGTGCTCGGGGCGTCCCGGTGACCATCGTGTGACGGACCGCTGGGATGCGGCGGTCGTCGGGGCGGGGCCGGCAGGCGCCACCACCGCACTGTTGCTCGCCCGGGCCGGCGCTCGGGTGCTGCTCGTCGACCGCGCCCGGTTTCCCCGCGACAAGCCTTGCTCGGAGTATCTGAGCCCGGGAACGACGCCGATCCTGGAGCGGCTGGGCGGCGGTATTCTGGGCGCGGTGGAGGGCGTGGCGCACGCCAGGCTCTACGGCATGAAGGTGGTCGCACCTGGCGGTGCGGTCATGTGCGGGCGGTTCCGCGGTGGCTCCCGAGCGTACAGCTTCGCACTGCCCCGGACCTCCTTCGATACCATCCTCGTGGCCGCCGCCGCGCGCGCCGGCGCGGAGGTGCGGGAGCGTGTGACCGTCGAGAACCTGGTCTGCGACCACGGGACCGTCGCCGGGATCGTCGGGCGATCGGGAAACGGGAAACGGGAAACCTGCCGCAGTCGGGTGGTGGTGGGCGCGGACGGGCTGCGCTCGGTGGTGGCGCGGCGGCTCGGCCTGGTCCGCTCGGCGCCGCCGCGACGGATCGCTTTCACCGCGCACGTGGCGGACGTCACCGGCGTGGACAGCATGGGCGAGCTGCACGTGAGCGAGCGGGGGTACGTGGGCCTCGGACCCGTTGGGGACGGGATCACCACGGTGGCGTTGGTCTTGCCGGTGCGCACCGTGCGCGGCAGCGGTGTGGACTACCGCGAGCACTTCTTCGCCGAGCTCGAGCGCTTTCCGGGTCTCGCGGGACGGTTCGATCCCCGCCGGCTGGTCCGCCAGGTCCTCGCCACCGGTCCGTTCGGCCAGTGGTCCCGCCGGGCCAGCGCGGCGGGAGCGCTGCTCGTGGGCGACGCGGCGGATTTCTTCGATCCCTTCACCGGTCAGGGAATCCACAGCGCCTTGCGCGGCGCCGAGCTCGCCGCCGCCTGCCTCATCGCCGCGCTGGCGCGCGGGGTCAGCGCACCCATTCCGGCCGCGGCAATGCGGCCGTACGTGCGCGCCCGGCGGCACGCCTTCCTCGGCAAGTGGCTGCTCGAGCGCCTCATCGGAGTCGGCGTCGGCTGCCCCGCCCTCACCGCTCGTGTGGTGCGCCGCCTGGCGCGGCGCCCAGACCTCGCGGATCTTCTGGTGGGCGCGACCGGGAATATCGTGCCCGCCCGTCGCGTCCTTGCTCCCAGCGTCCTCGCCCAACTAGTCTGGTGACGACATGCACGGCGTCGATCCCGCCCAATTCCGCCAGCTGCTCGGTCAGTTCGCGACCGGCGTCACCGTGGTGACCACGCGCGACCCGTCCGGTCGCCCGGTCGGGATGACCGCGAGCTCGGTGGCCTCGGTGTCGCTCAACCCGCCGCTGGTGCTCGTCTCGGTCGACCAGGGCAACGATATGCACCCGGCGCTGCGGGCGTCACGGCGGTTCGTGTTGAACGTGCTCGCGGCCGACCAGGAGGCCGTTTCGCGACGGTTTGCCGCGGATCATCCGAATCGATTCGACGGCATTGGCTACCGGGACGACACGCACGGCATCCCGGTACTCGACGGCGTGCTCGCGAGCATCGAGTGCGAGAAGCAGGCGGAGGCGCCAGGCGGCGATCATACGGTGTTTTTCGGGCTGATCACCGGCGGCGCGGTGTTCGATCGCCGGCCGCTGCTCTACTATCGCGGCGGCTACACCGGGCTTGCCGACGGATGATCGGCACCGAGCTGCTGGACGATCCGCAGGCCGATCCCGCGCTCGTCGGGAGCGAACTCCGGGATATCGCGCGCCTCAATCGGCTGTTCGGTGGAACCCGGGCGGTGGTGGAGGCGCTCGAGCCGTATTTGCGGCAGGGAGGCAGCGGCCAACGTGCAACGAGTAACGTGCATTGGACGTTGCTCGACGTCGGGACGGGTCTGGGCGACATCCCGCGCGCGGCGGCCGCGGCGGCTCGACGGCGCGGGATCACACTGCGCCTCGTGGGAATCGAGCTGAACCGAACCGCGGCGCGGCTCGCGCGTGCACCCGAACAGAACGACGCGCTCGCGGTGATCCTGGCGGACGGCGGGTCACCGCCGCTCGGGCCGCGCTCGGTGGATGTCGTAGTGGCGAGCCAGGTGTTGCACCACTTGCCGCGCCCGGCCGCGGTCCATTGGATCGCCGCATGCGACCGCATGGCGCGCCGGGCCGTCGTGCTGGCGGATCTACGCCGCTCGCGCGTCGCCATGGGCGGCGTCTGGGCGGCATCATTCGGGCTCGGGATGTCCAGCGTCACCCGTCACGACGCCGTCGTCTCCGTGCGGCGGGGCTATACGAGGCGCGAATTCGACGCGCTGCTCCTTGCGGCCGGGGTGCCCGCGCGGGCGCGGTATCGGCCGGGCTTCCGAATCGTCGCGGCGTGGGAACCGGCGCACGCCGGGGGTTGATGGACTCGCCCATGCGCATCGTCGACCAGGTCGCCATCCGTGCGCCGATCGAGCGGATCTTCGACGCCGCCGCGAATGTCGAGCAGTGGCCGCGGATCCTGCCCCACTACCGCTGGGTCCGGATTCTGGACCGGCGCGACGGCGCCGGGGGAGGCACCGTCGAAATGGCGGCCTGGCGGCCGTTCGGTGTCGCCCGCTATCCCACGTGGTGGGTGTCCGACATGACCGTTGATCGCCCGGCCCGGGAAATCCGCTACCGGCACGTGCGGGGTATCACGCGGGGGATGGACGTGTTGTGGAGATTGGAGCCGCGGTCCGACGGCGTGTCTGTGACGATCGTGCACGAGTGGGCGGGCCCCGCGTGGCCTCTTATCGGCTCGCTCGCCGCGCGCCTGGTGATCGGGCCGGTATTCATTCACGGAATCGCCAGGCGCACGCTGGCGGGGATCAAGCGGTTCTCGGAGGTGGGAGGATGAGGCGCCGCGTCGTGATCACCGGGGTGGGGGCGGTCACGCCGATCGGTACCGGGGCCGACGGTCTTTGGGCGGGCCTCGCGGCCCGCACGTCGGCCGTCCGAGAAATGACCCGTTTCGACCCGACGCCGTTCCGGAGCCACATCGCCGCCGAAATCCCCGACTTCCGGCCGCAGGACCACCTCGACGCGAAGCGCGCCAAGCGGCTCGACCGCTTTTCGCAGCTGGCGGTGACGAGCGCGCGGCTCGCGCTCGCCGACGCCAGGCTCGACCCGGCGCGGGAGGATCGGGATCGCGTCGGCGCGATGATGGGCTCGGCGCTCGGGGGCGTCGCCTTCGCTGAGGCGCAGGTGGCGAGCTTTTACAAGGAGGGCCCGCGCGGGCTCGATCCGGCGCTGGCGCTCGCCGTCTTCCCAGGCGCGGCGAGCTGCAACATCGCGATCGAGTTCGGGTTCACGGGCCCGAATTCGACCAACGCGATGAGCTGCGCCTCCGGCACCATCGCGGTGGGGGAGGCGTTCCAGACCATCCGCGGGGGCCAGGCCGACGTGATGCTCGCGGGGGGAGCCGAGGCGCCGCTGGCGCCGATGACGTACGCGGCGTTCAGCGTGATCCGCGCGATGAGCACCCGCAACGACGACCCGGCGCACGCCTCGCGGCCGTTCGACGAGAGCCGGGACGGCTTCGTGATGGGCGAAGGCGCGGCGGTGCTGCTGCTCGAGGAGCGGGAGCGCGCCGTCGCCCGCGGGGCGAAGATCTACGCCGAGCTCGCCGGCTACGCGTTCACGAGCGACGCGTACCATATGACCGCCCCGCGCCCCGACGGCCGCCAGGCGGCCCGGGCGATGCGGCTGGCGCTCGCGGACGCGCGGGTCGCGCCCGCGGAGGTCGGCTACATCAACGCGCACGGGTCGTCCACCCCGCTCAACGACTCGACGGAAACGCGCGCCATCAAGCAGGTGTTCGGCGACCACGCCTACCGGCTCTCGGTCAGCGGTACGAAGGGCTACTACGGCCACGCGCTGGGCGCGAGCGGCGCCATCGAGGTGGCGATCTGCGCGTTGGCCATGGCGCGCC
>DATHGL010000042.1:0-3634 GCA_035317625.1 Gemmatimonadales bacterium
CCCGACGAGCACTTCATCATCGACCGGCACCCCGCGGCGGCGAACGCGTGGCTCGTGGGTGGCGGCTCGGGTCACGGATTCAAGCACGGGCCCGCCGTGGGCGAGCTCGTGGCACAACTGGTGCTCGCGGGTGGCGCGCCGGACCCGCAATTCGGGCTCGCCCGCTTTGGCAAGTAGCGCGCGCGGCGCGCTCGAGCGGGACTTCGAGCGATTTGAGCGGGAGCTGCCGCGCGACTTTCCCGCCCACGTGCGCCAGACCTACCGGATCGATCTCGCCGCGCGCTACCTCGGTGAGCCGATCGTGCATCCCATCGGGAAGGGCTCCGGGCAGCTCTCGCTCAACGCGGCGCAGCTCGAGGACGACGCCACGGCGGGACTCGCGTTCGCCGTGCTCAAGACGGTGATCGCCGAGGACGAGACCGGCGCCCAGGCGATGGCTGCGTGGGCGATCCACGAGAGCAAGATGGCCGTCGAGCGGCGGCCGGCGGGCGACGGCCGGGTGGGCTGGACCGTCACCTGGAAGGGGCGTGGTTGGGATCGCCCCCTCGCCGACTACCTCGCGCTGGTGCGCACCGCCCGGGACCTGACGCGGGCGGGCCGGCTCCTGGTCGTACCGTCGGTGAAATACCACTTGCCGCGGCTCGACGAGTCGTTCCGCGACACCGAGTACCGTCACACGACCGGGCGGCTGGCGGAAGCCTGGGGCGCGCCGCCGTTGCTGGTCGAGAAAGACTTCTCGCCCACCCTCGCGGGCGACCCGCTCGCCGACGATCGCGCACAGATTCTCCGCTGGCTTCGCGAAGTGCCCACACGCATCCGTGCCGCTTCACCGATCCCCGTGCGCGTCGCCGTGAAGCTCATGAATGCGCGGTTCGATGACCGGTTCCAGATCGAAATGATGGACGCGTGTACCGGAGCCAACGCGCTGGTGGTATTCAATCGGCTGTTCGACGCCGAACGCGGCGTGGCCTACGGAGGATGTGACCTGAGCGATCGGAACCTGAGGGTGCTCGACCTCCTCCCACGATCCCCGGGCTCGCGCCCGGGGTCAGCGCACCCACTGACCCCGCACGCCCGTGCCGGGCTCCCGGCCCTCACGGGCACGGGGAACATCTGTTCCGGCGGTCTGATCCTCGACTACGCCCGTCGCGGCTGCGAGAGCGTCCAACTCCACACCTTCTTTCAACTGCCCCAGTCGGAGTACCCCGCCACGCACGGCTCCCGCACCGCGCGAGCGCTCCATGCGCTGGTGTTTCATCCGCAGCACGGCCTGATCGCCGGGATGCTGGCCCTAGAAGAGCGCGGTGAGCTGGCGCGGCGCGGGGGCGAGCTCCATTTCCTCGACGTGGGCAGCGATGCGCATCGCGCGGGTTGAGCTGTTCGCGCTCGAGCTGCCGTTCGCGGAGCCGTTCATCATCTCCGGCGGCCAGATCGACGCGCGACGGTCCGTGGTCGTGTTGCTACACGACGATCAGGGGCACGTGGGCTACGGCGAGGCCGCCCCGGACGAGCTGCCCTTCTACTCGGAGGAGACATTGGGGAGCGCGCGCGATTTGATCACGCGCGTGCTCGTTTCCCGCGTCGCCGACCGGGAGTTCGACTCCCCCGAGGCGGTGGACGCCGCGCTGCGGGAGCACGTGCGCGGGAACCCGTTTGCCCGGGCGGGCATCGAGACCGCGGCCTGGGACCTCGAGGCGCACCGGCGGGGCACGGGGCTCGCACAGCTGGTCGCGGAGCGGCTCGGCGTGGCTCCCGGAGCGAGCTTTCCCTGCGGTGTGGCGCTGGGGATTCCCGCCGACCACAACCCCGAGACCCTCACGCGCCGCGTGTACGACGCGGTGCAACACGGCTACCGGCGCGTGAAAATCAAGGTCGCGCCGGGGTGGGACGACGTGGCGGTGCGCGCCGCCCGCACGGGGATGGTGGGCACGGACCTGCCGCTCACGGTGGACGCGAACGGCGCGTACGCCTGGCCCGAGGACGAGCGCGCGTTGCGCGCACTCGACGACGCGGGGCTCCTCTACATCGAGCAGCCGCTCGCCCCCGACGAGCTCGTGGGCCACGCCCGGCTGGCGCAAGCGCTCGCGACGCCGGTGTGCCTCGACGAAACGCTGCGCGATGCGGCGGCGGCGCGCCAAATTGTGGCACTCGACGGCCCGACGGTCTGGAACCTCAAGGTCCATCGCGTGGGCGGGCTCACCGAGGCGTGCCGCATCTATCGGGTGGCGGCGGAGTGCGGCGCACGGCTGTGGGCGGGAACCATGCCCGAGTCCGGGATCGGCTCCCAGGCCGGCATCGCCGTCGCGGCCTTGCCGGGCTGCGTCTATCCTTCGGACCTGGAGCCGAGCACGCGCTGGTTCGGGCGCGGCGTGGACGTCATCAAGCTGACCATGAGTAAGGACGGACGCATGGCGGTCCCCGGTGTGTCGGTCGCTCGGCTGCTCGACACGGCACGGTTCCGCGCCGCGTCACGAACGCTCTAGAACGGAGTCGAACGGTGTCTCGCATGCCTCGGGCGCTGCTGCTCTGCGCCGTCCTCTCGGCTTTCGCCCTGGCCTCGGCCCCGTCGGCCCCCGCCCAGCAGTACGACCCGGCGCTGTTCTCCGCGCTGCGCTGGCGCATGATCGGCCCGTTTCGCGGCGGCCGCACCGTCGGCGCCACCGGTGTGCCCGGCGGCCCGGACGTGCTCTACATCGGTGTGAACAACGGCGGCGTGTGGAAGAGCGCGGACTACGGCCGCACCTGGACGCCGATCTTCGACGACCAGCCGACGCAGTCGATCGGCGCGATCGCCGTGGCGCCATCGGACCCGCAGACGCTGTACGTCGGGAGCGGTGAGGGGCTGCAGCGTCCCGACCTGTCGGTCGGGGACGGGATGTACAAGTCCACGGACGGCGGGCGGACGTGGCGGCATCTCGGCCTGCGGGACGCACAGCAGATCCCCGCGATCGTCGTCGATCCGCGCGATCCGAGCCGTGTGCTGGTCGCGGCGCTGGGGCATCCCTACGGCCCCAACCGCGAACGCGGGGTGTTCCGCTCGACCGACGGCGGCGCGACCTGGCAGCAGGTGCTCTTCAGCGACGACAACACCGGCGCCGTGGATCTCGCGTTCGACCCGGGCGATCCCCAAGTCGTGTTCGCCGTGTTGTGGGCCGCACGACAGGCCCCCTGGGAAATCGGGAGCTCGTGGACGCTGTCCGCCAGCAATGGTCTGTACAAGTCGAGCGACGGCGGCACGACGTGGCGCCGGATCACCGGCGGGCTCCCTGGCGCGGCGGAGGAACTCGGTCGCATCGGCCTGGCCGTCGCGGCGAGTGCGCCCGGGCGGATGTACGCCGTCGTGGGCGCCACGCAGGGCGGCGGCCTGTATCGGTCGGACGACGGCGGGGAGCACTGGCGGCTCGCCAATACCGACGCGCGCCTGTGGGGTCGGGACGGTGACTTCAACGAGGTCAAGGTCGATCCGACGAATCCCGACGTGGTGTACGTCGCCAATGTGGTCGCGTGGAAGTCCAGCGACGGGGGGCAGACGTTCGCCGCGTTCCGCGGCGCTCCCGGCGGCGACGATTACCACCGGCTGTGGATCGATCCGCGGGACCCCCGGATCATCCTGCTCGCGGGGGACCAGGGCGCG
>DATHGL010000043.1:0-2192 GCA_035317625.1 Gemmatimonadales bacterium
TCGGGCGCGGGCGATACGGTCACGGCCTGGGTGGGCACGGCACTCGCCGCCGGCGCGTCGGTGCGCGAGGCGGCGCAGGCGGCGAACTACGCGGCGGGCGTCGAGGTCGGGAAGTCAGGCGTCGCGACGGTGTCCCCCCGGGAAGTGCTCGCGATGCACGAGGCGCATCATGACCAGCTCGGGAAACTGAGGAGGGGAGGATTGCTTTGAGAAACGGGAGACGGGAGACGGGAGACGGGAGGCGGGAGACGGGAGGCGATCCCGTGCCCTCCCGCCTCCCGCCTCCCGTCTCCCGATCACCGGCGGCTCACCCCGATCCCGATCAGCACGCCGTCGACGGTCTCCCGTCGCGTCCCACCTCCGAGCACCGCGTGATCGATGCGATACGCTATCCGAGCGACGATCGGCGCCCGCGACAGTCGCACGATCATTCCGGCCTCGCCGCCTTGGGCGTGATCGAACGCCTCCGGCACGTTGACGTCCGCGCCGATGGCCCGCCACAGCTCGACATATCCCCGCACCGCCGATCCGATAAACAGGCCCGCCGCCCGCGCTCGGAGCTCAGTGAAGACCCAACGTTGGGTTCCCCCCGGGAGGGTGTAGGAGCGGGCGTGCACTCCGGCGCCGAGGGTGAGCCAGGGGACGGTCCGTGCACGCACCAGCACCGCGCCTTCGACCAGGTCGTACCCCGGCCCGCTCGCGCCGTCGGGATCGACCTTTCCCTGGACGTAGCTCACGTCCAACTGCACGCGTCCGAGGGCCAGCGTGCCCTCGCCTCCGATCACGGCGCCGGCGAACTGGCTGGTGCCGGTCGGCACCTCACTGCGCACCCGGGTCGTGGCGACCGAGAGCGCCGCGGCCGGGGCGACCCCCTGTGCGGCGAGGGCCCCGGCGCTGACAGCGAGCCCGAAGACCAGGAGCGACGCTTTCACTGGGTCCGTGGCTGCATGGCCGTAGCCTCGCCCGCGTGCACGGCCAGCCGGACGTCGCCGCGGCGCCGCACGTTGTCGGTGGCGACCGAGTCCACGCGTCGCTGCCATGCGTCGCGTCGCACCTGGTTCGCGCGGATGTTCGGCGGGATCGGCCGGCCGGGGCGGTGCAGAAAATAGCCGAGCACGCCGGCGACTCCGACCGCTCCCACCACGGCGACGCGCGGCCCACTCGACGCGTTGCTCTCGCCGACCACGGCGGGGAGCGCGGCGACAGCGCCCGCGAGGAGCACCCCGCCCCACAGCGCCCGCATCGCCGGGCGACCGCTGGCGCGCTCGGGAAGGAATTGCGAATCGGCGGGAGGCGGCGGCCACGGCAGCGTATCGGGCTGGACCAGCCGCAGGGTGAGCGGGAGCTGCGCGATCCCCGCCAGCTCACCGGTCGGGGCGCGGGAGGTGACGCGCAGGAGCACGCGGGTCACCGGGGGCAGCTGACCGGCCGCGTCGAGGCCGTCCCACTGCACCCGCAGGCTGTCGCCGATCGGCCCGGAGTAGAGGAAGCGGAACGGGGCGCCGTCCTCGTAGCGCAGCGTCACCTCGACCGTCTGGAACGAGCTGGCGAAGAGCCAGGCCCCGAAGCCACCAGTGCCCGGTGTCACCTGGGTGTCCGGCGGCACTGAGATCACCACCGTCTTCGTGCGCGCGCGCACGCTGTCGAACATGCTCGTCACCAAGGGCGGAAACACGAGGCGGTCCGGCCGAAAGCGCGGATCGAGCAGGACCAGGCGCTGGAACACGGCGAGGGCGGAGTCGCGTCGACCGCGGAACAAATCGGCCGCGCCCAGATACACGAGCCCCGGCACGCGCTCGGCCGCCGGCGCGTTGGCCGCGGTCAACCGCGCCAGGTCGCGCCGCAGCAACCCCGCCGCGAGAGGGAAATCGAGATTCTTGTACGCGCGCACGCCTTCGGCAAAGGGGAGAGGCGATGTCTGGCCGCGCGCTACGGCCGGCGCACCCGCCTGCAGGACCCACGTCAGCGCGCACAACCCGGCAACGCGCCAGCTCACGGCTTGAGCTCGTGCAGCACGATGTCGGTGAAGCGCAGCTCCTGGCCTGCCGCGACACGGATCGTCAGGTCGAACGGCTCGAAGCCGTCCCGCACCACCCGCAGCCGGTGAGCGCCGGGGAGCACCGGCACGGCGACCTGGGGTGTGTTGCCGATGAGCGCGTCGTCCACGTAGACCTCGCCCCACGGCGTGGCGT
>DATHGL010000044.1:0-3972 GCA_035317625.1 Gemmatimonadales bacterium
CGCGTCGCCGTCGCCCGGGTGCGAGTCGAGGGGACCACGCACTTTGCGATGGAACAGCTGGTGGGGCAGATGAAGACGCGTCCGGAGGGGTTTTGGTGGTTCCGGTCCGGCGAGTACGACGACGAGAAGCTGCGCGCCGACCTCCAGGAACGACTGCCGAAGTTCTACGGCGACAAGGGCTACGTGGACTTCCAGGTGCTCGGCGACACGTTGCTCGTGGACGACAGCACCGGCAAGGCCACGCTCGTCGTGCGCGTGAGCGAAGGGGAGCCGTACCGCATCGGCTCCTTCGAGGTCGTCGGGAACCGGCGTTTTTCGACGGAAGAGCTCCAGCAGCTGTTTCCGTTCAAGGGTGAAAGTCGCCGCGGCTTCCTCGGGTTGGCGGGAACCGAGCGCGGGCCGCTGTACTTCGACCAGGCGCGGTGGGACGATGCCACCCAGCAGCTCCGCACGCTGTACTACAACAACGGCTACATCTATGTCACGGTGCAGCCGCAGGTGATCCGCCGGTCGAGTGCCGATGGCAAGCCCGTCGTGGACCTGCGCTGGGCGATCAACGAAGGGCAGCCCGCCATCGTCAACAAGATCGAAATCAGTGGCAACGACGTCACGCACGAGCGGGTGATTCGCGAGGCGATCGTGTTGCTCCCCGGCGATGTGTTCCGGCAGGACGCGCTCATCCGGTCCTACCAGAATATCTCGAACCTCGGTTTCTTCCAGCAGCCGCTGCCGTTCCCGGACACGCGTCCGGCCAACGATCAGGGCGACGTCGACGTCGTCTTCCGAGTCACGGAGAAGCACACCGGCAACATCAACTTTGGGGCATCGGTGGGACAGGGCACCGGCGTCGGCGGCTTCCTCGGACTCGACGAGCCGAACCTGTTCGGTCAGGGGAAGAAGGGCCACTTCCAGTGGCAGTTCGGCAAGAACATCAGCGACTTCGCCGTCAGCTACACCGACCCCGCGATTCGGGAGTCTCGCATCTCCGGAACGCTCGACGTGCACAACACGCGGCTGCGCTACACGATCGCCGACCTCGGGACGCTGCGCCGCCGGGGGGCGAGCCTGCAGTTCGGGTTCCCGGCCTTCGGCGATCGCTACACCCGGTTGTTCGTTTCGTACGGCATCGACGACCAGACCTTCACCGGGTCGAGCAGTGGCCTCGCGTCGCTGCGCTGCAACAACTGTATCCGCTCCACCTTCGGGGTCTCGCTGCTGCGAGACACGCGCGTCGATCTCCCGTTCCCGACGGGCGGCACCATGCACTCGATCGGGATCTCCCAGTCCGGCGGTCCGCTCGGCGGCTCGGGCAACTTCCAGCGGCTCGATCTCGAGGGGCGCTGGTATGCTCCGCTCGGGCAGGTGGGCGGCCCGACCAGCTCGTCGCCCGTCAAGTTCGTGATGGGACTCTCCACGCGGTCGGGGGTCGTGTTCGGCAATTCACCGTTCTTCGATCAGCTGTTCACGATGGGCGGTGTGCAGTACGGCATCCCGCTGCGCGGCTATGACGAGTTCTCGATCACGCCCCACGGGTACGATCCCACCGCCACCAACGGGCAGGCGACCGCCGGCTCGTTCGGCAAAGCCTACGTCGTGATGACCGGGGAGGTGGGCGCCCGGCTGTCGCAGATGTTTTACGTCGCCGCCTTCTTCGACGCCGGCAACGTGTGGGCGCAGGCCGGCGAGTTCAACCCGACCCGGCTGTTCCGCGGGGCCGGCGTCGGCCTGAGCATCATCTCGCCGCTCGGCCCGATCGGCATCGACTGGGC
This sequence comes from Gemmatimonadales bacterium, assembly GCA_035317625.1. Taxonomy (GTDB): domain Bacteria; phylum Gemmatimonadota; class Gemmatimonadetes; order Gemmatimonadales; family GWC2-71-9; genus AG41. Next base: position 1,770 of record DATHGL010000044.1, read on the forward strand.
CTACGGCTTCGACCGCACGGACAATCTTGGGCGGCCGGCACCCGGCTTCAAGCTCCACTTCAAGCTGGGCAACTTCTTCTGATCGGAACGCCCGCGCTCTTCGGGCACCGGGATCGGTTTTCCTATGGGGAGACAGTCATGAGGCGTGCGGTGACATTGTGGGCATGGATCGGGTTGGTCTCGGCCGTTCCAGCCGTGGCCCGGGCGCAGACGCAGCCGGGAGGGCCACTCAAGATCGCGTTCATCAGCTCGCAGCAGATTCTCGAGGCGACGCCCGGCTACGCCGCGGCGGAGTCGACCTTCAAGAAGGAGTATCAGTCCAACCAGGACGAGGTCCAGAAACTCCGTCAGCAGCTCGACTCCGCCGTGCAGGCGTTCGAGAAACAGTCGATCGCGCTGTCGTCCGCCGCGAAGCAGACCAAGCAGCGGGACCTGCAGCAGATGCAGCAGCGATTGGAACAGCGCACCACCGAGCTCCAAGACAAGACGCAGCAGCGCCAGCGCGAGCTGATGCAGCCGATCCAGGCCCGCGTCAACGGCGTGATTCAAGGACTGCGCGCCGAGGGGAACTACGCCCTGATCTTCGACGCCGACTCGCCCGGCTCGAATATCGTCGCCGCCGACCCGGGCCTCGACATCACCGCCAAGGTGATCGAGCGGCTGAAGCAGCCCAAGTAGGGCGCGCCCAGCCCGTGCGCGGCCGGCAGGTGTCGCAGGGCGGAGCGGGCGGCGGCATCGACGCGGCGAGCGCCGCACGGCGCATCAGCGCCCGCGAGATCGCCGCCCTCACGAGCGGCCAATTGGTCGGCTCCCCGGACGTGACGGTGTCGGGGGTCGCGCCGCTCGACCGCGCTGGCCCTGACGACCTGTCGTTTCTTGCCGCGAGACGCTATCTCCAGTATTTTCAACAGTCTAGGGCGGCGATCGTGCTCTGCAAGCCCGACCTCGTGCCGGACGGCACCGCCGGTCCGGCGTGCCGCGTGGTCGTGCGGGACCCGCACGTCGCGCTGCTCGCCGTCATTCCGGTGCTCTATCCCGAGCCCGCGTGGCAGCCGGGGGTGCACCACACGGCGGTGATCGGCGCGGGATCCGCCTGGCAGGAGCCGGTCGCGATCGGACCGTACGCGGTGCTCGGACGGGACGTGCGGCTGGGGCGCAACGTGCGCGTCGGCCCAGGCGCCGTGTTGGCGGACGGGGTGATGGTGGGCGACGACGTGCAGCTGTACCCGCACGTCGTGTGCTACAGCGGCACGATCGTCGGAAGCCGCGTGATCCTGCATGCCGGCGTGCGGCTCGGCGCGGACGGCTTTGGATACGTGCCGGGCAAGACCGGGGAGCTGCCCCGCAAGGTCCCACAGGTGGGCCGCTGCATCATCGGGGACGACGTGGAGATCGGCGCCAACACGACGATCGACCGCGGCAGCGTGGACGACACCGTCATCGGCCCGGGCACGAAGATCGACAACCTGGTGCAGATCGGACACAACTGCCGGATCGGCGCGCGCTGCCTGATCGCGGGCCAAGCGGGGATTGCGGGAAGCACCCATGTCGAGGACGACGTCTTCCTCGCCGGTCAGGCGGGCCTGGCCGACCATGTGACGATCGGACGGGGGGCGCGGGTGACGGTGCAAGGGGGCGTGATCGGGGACATCGCGGCGGGCGCCACCGTGTCGGGCTACCCGGCCCGCAACCACCGCGAGTTCCTGCGGGCCCAGGGCGCGCTGTATCGGCTCGCGCGGATCGTGGACGACCTCGAGGCGCTCGTGCGGCGGACCGATGACTCCCGGCACTAGGCGCAGCATCCGCACGAAAGCCGCGGTCTCGGGAACGGGACTGCACACCGGCGCCCGCACCGACGCGACGTTCCTCCCGGCGCCGGCGGGGCGGGGGATCGTCTTCCGGCGCATCGATCTCGCCGGCAAGCCCGAGATCCCGGCGCTCCTCTCGGAGGTGGAGGCGGTCGAGCGCCGCACGGCGATCGGCAGGGGGGAGACCACGATCCACACGGTCGAGCACCTGCTCGCGGCGGTCGCGGCGCACGAGATCGACGATCTGACCGTCGAGCTGTCGGGTCCCGAGCCCCCGATACTGGACGGCAGCTTCCAGCCCTACTTCGAGGCGCTCGCGAACGCCGGCCCGACCGAGACGAGCGGTGAGGCGCTGGTGCTCACGGTGCCGGCCCCGTTCACGGTGAGCGAGGGGG
>DATHGL010000045.1:0-6889 GCA_035317625.1 Gemmatimonadales bacterium
CATCGTGGCGCGCCTTGCGCCCCTGCAGCTTCTCGGTGATGAGGCGCCGGAGGTCCGCGGCACGAAGCGAGCCCGCCAGGGCGTGCTGGCTGACCCGTTCCGCCTGTCGGGCCAGGCGCCGCGTCAGTTGTGTCGGCCAGCGGTACCACGTCGGATGCGGACTTCCGAACAGACCGACGAAGTCGACGGTCGCGCCACCCTGCAGCAGCTGTCGGCCCAGCTCGAACGCCACGGCGCCGCCGGCGCAGAAGCCCACGATGATGTACGGACCGTTGGGCTGGAACGCCCGGATCTGGTCCGCGAAGTACCGAGCGAGCTCCTCGACGCGCGTGAGCGGCTCGCTCTGACCATCGAGACCCGGAGGTTGCAGCCCGAAGAACGGCTGGTCCTCACCCAAGTGCCGCGCCAGCGCGCGGTAGCAGAACACGTCGCCGTTGTGGCCGGCCACGCCAAAGACGGGAATACGTGTTCCGCGTGGCTCGAGCGGTACGATGGCGCGCTGCTGTTGGGCCAGCGCCTCGGCCGAACGCAGGAAGCCGAGAATCTTCGAGGATCAGCCCTCGGGCCAGAAACGGCGGGCCAGCTCGGCGCTGCGGGGATCGGGCGGCACCGGGGCCCCGTCGAGCATCGCGATCGGTACCACGCCGCGCACCGCGTTCGTCAGGAACAGGCTCTTGCCCGCGAGCGCCGTCTCCGGGTAACGGCCCTGCTCCACGCGCGGCGCGACCTGGAGCAGGCGCGCCCGCCCGATCCCGGGCAGGATCCCGAGCTCGAGCGCCGGCGTACGCAGTTCGTCGCCATCCCACCAGAACACGGTCCACACGGTTCCCTCCGCCACCCACCCCTCGCGCGTGAGGAGCAGCGCGTCGTCGGCGTCCGCGACCTCGGCTTCTTGGGCCGCGTCCAGGAAGGGATCGCGCTCGGTCGTCTTATGGGGATACGGTTGATGGCGCTCGGACGCCGTGATCACCACCGGCGGCTCGAGGGGCGGTAGCTCGCGGACGGTCACGCTCGCCCGCCCGCCTTGCACGTCGACTCGGAGGACGGCCTCATCCATGCCCGCGAACGGCGCGACCAACGCCGCCACGTCCTGCGACGGCCGGGGAAGCCCGAGCTCCCGCAGCGAGCGCTCGAGTCGGATGAGATGGCGATCGAGCAGGGCGATGCGTCCCTCGCGGACGCGCATGGTCTCGATCAACCCGTAACCGGCGTGGTCCATGGCGCTAAGCCTCAAGTCGCAAGGCACCAGGCGCAAGAGCGCGTCCTGCTTGCGGCTTGCGGCTTGCGACTTACGGCTGCTCGCCCGTCTTTACCGGCAGTTCGACGCGCTCGCTCCACTCCGTGAACGATCCGTCGTACACGCGCACCCGCGGGTAACCGAGCACGTTGTGAAGCGCGAAGTAGACGTGGCTCGACTCGAGTCCGCCGTTGCAGTACGCGATGATGGTCTTGTCGGCCGTGATCCCCTGCGCCGCGTAGCTCGCCCGCAGCTCCTCGCGCGACTTCCACACCGTGGCGAAGTCCACCTTGGTCAGGTCGCCCTGCCAGAAGTGGTTGACCGCGCCGGGCACGTGGCCGCGCCGCAGCTGGGCGCCCGCCCGTCCCGCGTACTGATCGGGGGTGCGGGCGTCCACGATCACGACACCGGGCGCGCCGAGCCCCGCCTGCACGTCCTCGCGCAGAGCGCGGTCCGGAGTGAACCCGGCGGGCGCGAACGTGGTGGGCTCGACGGCGGGGTAGCGACGTGTGACCGGGCGATTCTCGACGCTCCACTTCCCGAACCCGCCGTCCAGCACGGAGACCGACGAGTGGCCCAGCCCCTGCAGGATCCAGGCGAGATACGTCGCGTCGATGTCGCGCGTCTCTCCCGCGCTGTACACCACGACCGGCCGGTCCAATCGAATCCCGAGTCGGGAGAAGAGGGCGGCATACGATGGCAGGCCGAGGACCTTGTTCGGGACGCCGCGGTCGGCGGCGCGCAGCTCCTCGACGTTCAGGTAGACGGCCCTGGGGAGATGCGCCTCCAAATAGAGCGTATAGTCATTCCGCGCGTCGATCACCGTGACGCCCGAATCCCGCTGCCCGAACGAGGCGCTCAAGTCGGCAGTGGAGATCAGGCGCGGCGACTGCGCCAGCGCGGCCCACACGAGCAATATGGTCATGGCTCCAGTCCCATTATGTCCTTCTCGACCTCGAGATATACGCGATTCGCGTTGCGGCGCTCGCGCGAGTGCAGGGAGACGGGGCGCCCGTCGTCGGCGGGTGGCAGCGCGTCGAGCGCGCGGTTGAGGGAGCGGTGCCGCTCGATCGCGCCGCGCATCGCGGCCCGCAGACCCATGATGTATCCGCGCGTCCGCGCGATCAGCGCTGCGGGATCCCGCGGCAAGGCTCCGTGCCCTGGCACCGCGATCCGTGGCCGCAGTGCCGCGATCGTATCGAGCGCCGCGACGAGCCCCAGCGAGGTACCGTCGACCACCATCGTCACTCCATCTTCGATCAGCAGGTCCCCGGCGAACAGCACGCGCTCGCCCGGGAGCCAGACGATCAGGTCTCCCACCGTATGCGCGGGCCCGCGCCAGGGGTGCCCCACGACGATCGTCTGGCGCCCGAGCCGCAGCGTATCGGCCTCCGTGACCGGTATGTCGGGCCCGTCGGCGTAGGCGAAGCCGGCCATCTGTTTCTTCCCAACCACGAGCGTCCACGCCGACTCGGCCGCTTCCCGACTCTGCTCGTCCACCCCGGTCGAGACGTCGGGGTGCGCGATCACCCGGGCGCCGGCCCGCCGCAGCGCGATGGCCCCGAAGTGATGATCGGGATGGTGGTGGGTCAGCACCAGCCAGCGGATCGGCTGGCGCGTCACCGAGCGGATCGTGCCGACGAGCTGCTCCCCTTGCGCCGGGCTCGCGAGCGCATCGATCACGACGACGCCCGCACCGGTCACGATGAAGCCGGCGTTCGGCCGACCCTCGGAGCCGCGGCCTGTGTCGCCGAGCACAACGTAGACGCCGGAGGCCACCTCGCGGACGGGCAGCTGCTGCGAGCTCAGAGCCACGGCTACGAAGAGCGTTATGCTACGAATCTGATGTCGACGGACTGTTGGAAGACGCCGTCCCTGTTGTCCTTCCATATGAACCTTAGCTCGGCTTCGCGGTCCGCCCGCAAGGAGAACTGCACGAACGGGTCTCGGCTGATACCGGAGGTCCAGACGAACCGCGCCACCTCCCGGTCGCCGTACATCACGCGCACGTCGTTGATGAAATGGGCGGGAATGGGACGGCCGTCCGCGTCGCGAAACAACCCCGTGGCCATGGGGTGCTCCACCAGCGCCCGGACATCGATCACGTCCCCGCGGTGAATACCGGTCGGGACGAGGATCCGCGCGGCGCCGAGCTCGAGCCGGAGCGGCATCTCAGCCGCAGCCGTTGAGGGTCACGCGCACATCCGCCGCCGTCCCCCACAGCACGCCGTCCGAAGTTTCGACGATGGCCCGCACGGGCGACGTCATGCGCATCTTGATCCGAGTACTCAGGAACGCATGGCCGAGCTGCGGCGTGAGCCGGAACTCGGCGAGGTGGATGTCCGGATTGTTGTCCACCAGCAGATGGATCGCCTTGACGTACGTGGCATCGGCCATCGGCAGGTCGGACTCGATCATCACGGGCACGACCCGCCCGTCCGCTGCCACGGTGGGCACGTCGAGCTGGACGTGCCCTTCCTGCACCGGACGGTCGCCGAACAACTGCTTCAGGACCTGCTGTACTTTCCACGGCACGTCGGTCCACGGCCGCGGCCCTGCGAAAGCGGCGAGGCGGCGCGCGGCGAGTGCGAGGAACGCGAAACCGGACGCGTGGAGGAACGAGCGGCGCGAGAAACCAGACATACAGCGACAACAATAGGAAGGCCCGACCCCCCCGGCAAGTTTGCCTATTGCGACCCGGTTTCACATTTTGTGACGGCCTGAGACACCGAGGATCAGCATGCGATCGCTGCTCGTTACCGTCGCCGCATTCGGCTTTGCCCTCACGGCTGGGTGCACCCGAGCCACGCGAACGGTGCTCGTGGTCCCCGCAGCCCGTGCCGAGGGCCCGAGCACGGCGGCGAGGCTGGGCGTCCCCCCCGGGCATCTCCCGAAGCCCGGCGAGTGCCGGGTGTGGATACCGGGCGTGCCCCCCGGCCGCCAGCCCCGGCCCCGCTCACGCCCCTGCGACGGGATCGCGGCCGCCGCGCCCGCAGGAAGCTGGATTCTCTATCGGCCTACGGCCGACCGGCGCATCGTCCACGCAAGAATCGTGGATGAGCGGCGCGCGGGCGTGATCGTCCGCATCAGGGTATTCGAGGCCGAGAGCGGGAGGTTCGTGCGGGAGGAGAACCCGTGAGACGCCTGTGCGTGACGACGTGCTGTGCTACGCTCTTGGTCTGCGCCTGCTCCCACGCCCCCCCGGCGGATTTCGCTCCCGATCCCGGCCTCGTCGCGCAGATCCGCGATATCCGGATCGTCACCGCATACGTGCGGGCCTGTCCCGGCGCGGCGATGTCCGCCAACTACGAGGCGGTGCTGCTCGACGGCTCGCGGGTGCCGTTCTCCCGCTCCTACGACAAGAAGCACCCGCCGCGCCTGCACGTGGTGTTCCTCGATCGCACCAGTCCCGACGCGGTGACGCAGGAGGACGGCGACTGGGTGATGGACCGAGATCCGCTCGCCACGGCGACGACGGGGTTCCGGCTCACGGCGGCGCTGCGGGTCAGGCCGAGCGTGACGAACACCGTCGTGGTGCCGCCGGAGTACAGCTGCATGCCGCACGCGTTCGGGTTCACCGGTGAGCCGGGTGGTCCGGCGCAGTCGGGAGACAACGGGCCCGACGTGACCGTGCGGCTCGCCGTGCTCCGCTCGCCGTTCTACGACAAGCTGTTCGTGTCCGGGATCCAGGTCGGGGTGGCGCCGGCGTTTTACGTCTTGCAGGACGCGAGCGCCGTGCCGCCCGCCGACTGGCTCGTGATCGAATCGCGCGGTGGCCGGGGTGGTACGGGAGTCGCGGGTGGCGCGGGGAACGAGGGCGCCGCCGGGGCCGCCGGTTGCCCGGCGCAGCCCGGCGGCCCGGGCGGGAACGGCGGCAGCGGCGGACCCGGAGGCTCGGGCGGGCGCGGCGGGCGTATCAACGTGATCGTGCCCGCCGACAACCCGTTCATGGCCGGCATCGTGACCGGCCGCAGCGCGGGCGGCCCCGGTGGACCGGGCGGCCCAGGGGGCGCCGGAGGCAGAGGCGGTAAGGGCGGCAAGGGGGGCACTGACGCGGGCAATCGACGCTGCCCCGATGCGGCGGACGGCGCTCCCGGGCAAGCCGGCGCTACCGGCTCGACAGGCAGCCAGGGAGCACCCGGGCCCCGGTCCATCGTGGTCACCGCTCCAATGCACGAGATCTTCGGGATGCAGATACCGCCCGAGCTGGGCTCGCTGCTGGAGCGGCCGCGGCGGAGGCCCTGAGCGATTGCGGATTGGCGATTTCGGATTGCGGATTGGTGATGGTCTGGCGCGTTCAATCCGCAATTCGAAATCCACAATCCGCAATGTCTTATCTCACCACCAGGTGCGAGTACTGCAGGAAGTTTTCGACGACAAGCTCGAACTCGTCGCCGGGTGAGATCACCGGGAGGGCGGACGTCCAGGAGCCCTTCGCGGCCACCGGATCCGCGACCAGGGTGACGGTTCCCGCCCCGCTCAGCAAGTCCGCCGGAATCATGAACTCGGCCCTCCCGTTGGTCGTCACCATCCCGAGGCGCACCCACATGGCGCCGCGCACGAGGTAGATTCTCACGTCCGACCAGTTGCTGTTGCTGACTCGCAGGGTGACCGGGCCGCGGGGCTCGGGAACGGGCGCGGCGGATTCGGCGGCGGAGTGGTGGTGGCTGCACGCGCCCGTCGCGAGCGGCGGGACGGCACACCAGGCGATCGCGAACAACCGCGTCAGCGTCATCGGGGACTGCGCCATCGGGTTGCTCCTGTCCCTTCAGTCGCTACCCTGGTCGTAACATACGGCACCATACGGCACCACAGAAGGGATCGTCATGTCCGGGTCGTATGACATCATCATCGTGGGCGGCGGCCACAACGGCCTCGTCACCGCGGCGTACCTCGCGCGCGCCGGCATGCGCGTGCTGGTGCTCGAGCGCCGGGACGTGGTGGGCGGAGCCTGTGTCACGGAGGAGCTGTGGCCCGGCTTCAAGGTATCCACCGCCGCCTATGTGAACAGTCTGCTCCGTCCCGAGATCATTCGCGACCTGGAGCTCGGCCGGCACGGGTTCGAGCTGCTACCGCGCAGCCCCTCGTCGTTCACCCCCTTCCCCGACGGGCGCTTCCTCCTGATGGGCCCGGACAAGGAGATGACTCGGCAACAGGTGGCCAAGTTTTCCCACCAGGACGCCGAGGCGCTGCCCCGGTATGAAGCGATGCTCGAGCGGGTCGCGGACTTCATCGAGCCCACGCTGCTCCAGACGCCGCCCAACCCGTGGTCAATGCGGCCCAAGAACCTCGCCCAGCTCGCCGGGCTCGGCTGGCGCTTCCTGAAGCTCGGAAAGGACGGCCCGGGGGCGCTCGAGATCCTCACGGGGGCCGCGCTGCCGATCCTCAACCGCTGGTTCGAGTCGGAAGAGCTGAAGATCGCCCTCGCCACGGACGCGATCATCGGCGCCATGGCCTCACCCACGGTCCCGGGCACGGCGTACGTGCTGTTCCATCACGTGATGGGCGAGTGCAATGGGGTGCGCGGCATGTGGGGGTACGTGCGCGGTGGCATGGGCGGGATCACGCAAGCGCTCGCCTCCGCGGCGCGGGCACATGGCGCGGAGATCCGGGTGAACAGCCCGGTGGCGAAGATCACGACGCGCCGCGGCC
>DATHGL010000046.1:0-7971 GCA_035317625.1 Gemmatimonadales bacterium
ACGGACGAAGCGACGGCAACCGGCATCTCTACCATCGCCGACACGTGGATCCACGTCTCCTACGTCGTGCAGGATGGCGAGCGCAACCGCGCGCTGACGATCGTCAAGTCGCGCGGCAGCGGGCACTCGAACCAGGTGCGCGAGCTGACGCTCTCCGACGAGGGCGTGAGTCTCACCGACGTTTTCGTCGCCCAGGGGAAAGTGCTCATGGGCGTGGCCCGCTGGGAGTGGGAACAGGAAGAAGAGGCGGGGACGCGGCGCATCAAGGTTGCGGCGGAGCTCAAGCGGCTACAGCTGCAGCTGGCGCAGGCCGAAGCGGCCGCGCGCCTGCAGGTCGTCCAAGTGGAGATGGAGGCGCGCACCGCCGAAATGGCGCTCCTGGCCGACGCGACCGGATCGGCGACGACGTTGGTGAGGACCGACCGCGCCGTGCTCCGCCGGATGCGTCACGCCGATGAGGACGTCCGTGTCGCCACGGGGGGCCGGAAGAAGAATGGCGCTAAGAAGAATGGCGACGAAGACGGAGACCTCTGACATGGGCCTGCGGTTGCGTCTCTACGTCGCGGGCAATGCCCCGAACTCGGTGCGGGCGATCGCCAATGCCAAGGCGATCTGCGACGAGCACTTCGCCGCCGCCCACGATCTCGAAATCGTCGACATGCTCGAGCAGCCGGGCCGCGCGCTGGCCGACGGCATCATCGTGACGCCGACGCTCCTCAAGCTCATGCCGCTGCCGGTGCAACGAGTGATCGGCAACCTGAGCGACAAGGACCAGGTCCTTCTGGCTTTGACCGGCACATGACCGCCACCAACGTGCTGCACACGTCGGACCTCGCCCAGCGCCTTGTCGAGGCCGAAGCGACCATCGAAGCGCTGCTCTCCGGCCAGATCGATGCGGTGGTCGACTCCAAGAGCCAGACGCCGGTGCTGCTGTCCAAGGCCCAACAGGCGCTGCGCGAGAGCGAAGAGCGGTACCGCCAGATCGTCGAGGCGACGACCGACGGCATCATCAAGATCGACGCTGGTGCCCGCATCGTTTTCGTCAACCGGCGCTTTGCGGAGATGCTCGGTTACGAACCCCCCGAGCTGATCGGCAGGAGCGTATTCGACTTGATGAGCGCCGCAGCACAGTTGAGCGCGCGTGACGTCTTCGACCAGCACGGCCAGGGAAAGGTGGACGCCGTCGATACGACGTTGCACCACAAGGACGGCAGCGACATCTGGGTGAATATCGCCGGCAGTCCCCTGTTCGACGGAGCGGGCCGGCACGTCGGCAACCTGGGGGTGGTGCGCAACGTCACCGAACGACAAAAGCTCCAGTCGCAGTTGATGGTGAGCGACCGCATGGCCTCGGTGGGAACACTGGCGGCGGGCGTCGCGCACGAGATCAACAATCCGCTGGCCGCCGTGATGGCCAATCTGGAGTTCATGGCCGACAGCCTCGCGACGATGGGCCCGCACCCGAACGCGACCTGGCTGCTCGGGGAGCTCAAGGAGCCGCTCGAGGAGGCCCGCGAGGCGGCGCAAATGGTGCGATTGATCGTGCGCGACCTCAAGATCTTCTCACGCTCGCCCGCCGACGAGCCGACCGGCGCCGTGGATGTCAAGGAGATCATGGAGTCGTCCGTGCGCATGGCATGGAACGAGATTCGCCATCGCGCACAGCTGGTCAAGCACTACGGCGTGGTGCCGGCCGTCAAGGCAAACGAGGCGCGCCTCGGTCAGGTGTTTCTCAATCTGCTCGTCAACGCCGCGCAGGCCCTGCCGGAGGGTCGAGCCGAGTACCATGAGATTCGCGTCAGCACCCGACTCGACGGCGAGCGCGTCGTCATCGAGGTGGGCGACACGGGCGCAGGGATTCGGCCCGAGATCATCGGCCGGATCTTCGACGCCTTTTTCACGACGAAGGCGGTGGGCGAGGGTACCGGGCTCGGACTCGCCATCTGCCACCGCATCGTCACCGACATGGGTGGAGAGCTCACGGTCGAAAGCGAACCGGGAAAAGGAGCCACATTTCGCGTGGCGCTTCCGGTCGCCGATGAACCGGAGAGCACGGTGGCGGTCCCCGTCGAGGCGTCGCTGGCCATCGGTCGCCGCGGGCGAATTCTGGTGGTGGACGACGAGGAGCTCGTGCTGCGCGGCGTACAGCGAATGCTGGTCAAGGAGCACTCCGTCGTCGCCGTCACCACGGCCGCAGGCGCCCTCGCGCTCTGCGCCGCCGGTGACAAGTTCGATGTCATTCTGTGCGACCTGATGATGCCGGACATGACGGGCATGGATTTCCATGCGGAGCTGTCGCGTGTCGCGCCACACTTGGCTGATCGGGTCATCTTCATGACGGGGGGCGCGTTCACGGCACGAGCGCAGAAGTTCCTGTCGGAAACACCGAAAGAGCACATCGAGAAGCCGTTTCACGCCGCCAATCTGCGCGCGATCATCCAGCGCTATTTGCGATAGGTCGCGCCGTTTGCATTTGACCGCTCGTTGATCGCGCTCAGAAGATTGCTTGCCATGCCCGCCGAGCGCGCCTACGTTCCGAACATGTCCTCCGCCGCCCTCATGACCGCGGATGAGCTGCTGGCGCTGTCCATGCCCGACAAGCGCACCGAGCTGGTGCGCGGCGTGCTCGTCGTCCGGGAACCCGCTGGGGGTCGGCACGGTCGCGTAGCCAACGAGCTGTCGCGCGTAATCGGGAATCATGTGCACGCTCACGCACTGGGAGCGGTCTACGCGGCCGAAACGGGATTCACCCTTGCCCGGCGCCCCGATACCGTTCGCGCTCCCGACGTCGCCTTTGTGCGGCGTGACCGTGTGCCAGAGCCAGAACCCGTCGGGTTCCCCGAGCTTGCGCCCGATCTTGCCGTCGAGGTGCTCTCACCGGGCGACCGACCGGGCGACACGCTCTCCAAGGTGGCCGACTGGCTCTCCGCCGGCACGAGGCTCGTGTGGGTCGTAGACCCTGAGCGGCGTCTCGCCCGCGTCTATCGCCCCGACGGCAGCGAGACGATCGTGCCAGCGGACGGCGTCCTCGACGGCGAAGACGTGCTGCCCGGGTTCTCCTACCCGTTCGCGTCCATCCTGTAACTCTTGACATCTATCTCTTTTTTCAAAGAAGCGCGCCAGAGGTCACGGCTAGCGCAGTCCGTACACGACGACCCGGTTGGAGAACGTCGGCAGGTACACGTGTCCGTTGGCTATCGTCGGAGCTGAGAATTTCGCGTAATTGCCCGCTCCGTCGCGCGAAACATTCTGACGATTATTCCACAGCTCTTTGGTGACGTCATTCGCGTCAAAGGCCCTCAGAATGCCAGGGCTCACGGTATGCTCCGCGTCACCGCTGAATGCATATGACGCCCACAGAATGCCTGTGCCGTCTGTGGAGCCGTTGGACGAAACCGACAAGACCGCCCCGCTTTGCCCGGTCGGTCCGGCTCCGCTGGAAAGAACCTGGCCCTGTGGGGCCAACAGGTTGCTGGCGCGGTCGAACGGGATGGCGCGCAACGGATCGTTTTCGGACCACACGTAGATGAATTCCTTCGAGCTTCCCTTGTAGTACGCAGCCTGGCAATGCATGTTGGCGCTGACGCCCAACGGGACGACTTGCTGCACCTGGTTGGAGGACGGGAGGTACCCGCCCATGGCATCCTTATTCAACAGATACAGCGTCCCGTCCTTGGCCCCGGTCAGGTAATAGTTTGAATTGGGAATCAGGAACCCACCCATCCCTCCGTAATCCAGGTCATTGTCATTGAGAACCTGGTAATCGTAGGGAGTGAAGTAGCTCGCCACCCGCAGGGTCGACCCGGCCGGTGTGAGCTTCAGGGCGCTTTCGGCGCGATTCGTCGGGCTCGTCGGATCAGCGGTATCCCCCACCGTTCCATTGCCCGCCACCACATACAGGTTGCCCGCCGCATCAGCGGCCATGCCGGTTCCGCTTTCCCACATGCCTCCACCGTATCCGTTCGGCGTGGCATTGTAGACAACCTGTTGCTGCAACGTCGCGGCGTCGTACCCCAGGATCCACCCGTGATACGGCCCCCAATCGCAGTGGGATGAAAACGTCACGTACACGACGCCGTTGACGAGCGTCAATCCCTGACGCTGGTTCTGCCGCTGGGCATCGAAGGTAATCACGCCGTTGACGCTGCCATCTCCATTCCCGCTGTAGGTGGCAGTGATTTCCGTGGGACTGCCGGCACTCTCATTCCCGTCGACGATGCTCACGGCATGCAGGTACTGAACGAACGTGCTGTCCGTGGTGCTGCGGGCAACGAAATACATCGTCCCCCTCGCTGCATCGATCACCGGGGTGCCCACGATCCCGATACTGCCGCTGAAATCCTGATACGAGCCGCCACATGCCCCTGTCATGTCGGTGCGTCCCGGCGGCCGCATGCCCGGCGCGGTAAAGCTTCTTTGCCAGTACAGTCTGCCGTTGTCTCCATCATAGGCATAGACCGTGTTGTTGACCGTGGCGATGTAGACGACGTTATGGAAGCCGCCGCCGACGTAGACATGGCCAACGACCAACGGCTGGGCATACACCTGGTCGTCCACGGTCAGCGTGAACACTGCGCCAAACTGCTGTACGTTGACATTGCTGGTGGTCAACGCGGTTTCGTTGTCGTTCCAGCCAGACCGGGTGTTGTCGTTGTGCTGCGTCAGCACCGCCACGGACTGGGGATTCGGCGCGCGATTGTCCGTCAGGTTGTCCTTGCAGGCGGCGAGCAACAGCAGGACAAGCGGCAGAGCCAGGGTGCGTTTTGGCATGAGCAGTCCGCAGCAGGTTACGGAACGCAGAATTGACACTATATCCAAACGGCGAGCAAGTACGCGAAACGGATGGGCGGCCTGCACATTCTCCGTTTTGACGCTGAATCGGGTTCACGGTAGCCTTGTCTGATGAGCGCCCGCCTCGGCATGGACGAGCCTATTTCACGTCGCGACTTTCTCAACGGCGCGCTCCTCGCCGGCGCCGGACTGCTCCTGTACCGCCAAGCACCCACGATTTCCCCGGCCGACGCCTTCAACGGCTACGGCGGCATCGGCGACTACCGACACGCGAACGGCAACACCTGGGACGTACTGAGCGCCGGACACGCGCTGCGCGACGGCGCGTTCGCAACGCGTATCGCCGACGCCATCGACACCGGTGAGATGTACGACCTCGTCGCCGTCGGCGGCGGAATCAGCGGACTCGCCGCCGCGATCTTCTTCCAGCAATACAAAGGCGGACGCTGCCTCGTCATCGACAACCACCCGATGTTCGGCGGCGAAGCCAAGCGCAACGAGTTCCTCGTCGACGGGCAGCGACTCGTCGCGCACCAGGGCTCGGCGATCTTCCTCGTTCCGCAGAAAGGCGGCTATACCGATCGCTTCTACGAGATGATCGGAATGGATCGGTCCGCGTTCCACTACCAGACGTGGCGCGGACCGTCGCCCGAGATGCCGCTCGCTCACTCGCCGTACGAAACGCCGAGGAACTACGGCTTCTACTTCGGGCCGCAGTTCGGCCAGCGCCCCGGGGGGGGCGTGTGGGTGATGGACCCATGGGGACGAAAGCTCGAGGGCGCTCCGATCAGTGATGTCACGAAGGCGGAGCTGCTGCGCTGGGGGACGAACCGCGTCGCCTTTGCGGGACCGCAGACCGAAGGCGACGCCATCTCGCGGCAGCTCGACTCCATCACGCTCGAAGATCACCTAATGGCGCGATACACCATCAGCCGCGAGACGGTGCGAAGGTTTCTGTCCCCAGTCGAAGGCGGTGGCTATGGCCTCGGTCCCGACGTGCTGTCGGCGTACTGCAACTACGCGATCGAGAACCAGTTCCCCGAAGACGGCGACGACGAGCTCGGCGACCAGATGTTCCCCGACGGCAATGGCGGCTTCGCGCGACTGATGGTGAAGACGCTCATCCCCGACGCCTTCACCGGTCCGCGCACCGTCGATCAAGTCTGGCAGAATCGCGTGAACTTCCGCGCGCTCGATCGTGCGGGCCAAGCGACACGGCTGCGGCTCAATGCCACGGTCGTTCGCGTCGAGCACGCCGGCGATCCGGCCAGCGCGCCGCACGTCGTCATAACCTGCGTGAAGGGTCGTCGCCTCTACACAATCCGAGCGCGCTCGGTCGTCATGGCGGGAGGCAGCTGGACCACCAAGCACATCGTCCACGATCTGCCGGCCAGCCATCGCGAAGCGTACGCGCAGTTCTATCGATCGCCGTGTCTGATGGCGAACATCGCCGTGCGCAACTGGCGCTGGCTCTACAACATGGGATTGTCCGGCTGCCGCTGGTTCGGAGGACTCGGCGATTATCTCTCCGTGCGCAAGATGGCGCTTATCGGGAACGAGCCCCCGACGATCAGTCCGGACTCACCAACGGTGTTGACCATCAAGGTCCTGTTCGCACAACCCGGGCTCTCGATCGCCGAGCAAGGAGCGCGTGGGCGTGCGAAGCTGCTCGGCACGTCGTTCGCGCAGTACGAGCGCGCGTTCCGCGAGCAGATGGCGGACATGTTCGCGCCGGGCGGGTTCGATCCGCGTCGAGACATCGCCGGGATCATTCTCAATCGCTGGGGACACGCGTACGTGAATCCGCAGCCAGGTTTCTTTTTCGGCATCGACGGCAACCCCGCGCCGAGGGACATTCTGCGCGGTCGGCCGCACGGTCGGATCGCCTTTGCCAATACCGATCTCGCCGGCGCCAGCGATCACCGCAACTCGATTCGCGAGGCGGATCGCGCGGTGCAGCAGCTCGTGCATTAAACTCCCGCCGTCCCGACTGGTTGAAGAATGCGTCCCCGCTCGTGTTGCCGCGGGGCTTGACAGGAAGCCGAGGGAGGTACCTCCTATGCATGGAAGCAGCCCAACGACGAGCGACGTTGCGACGGCGATAACCGGAGGATTCCATGCGTCGACTGCTGGCGGTATTCCTGGCCGCGACCTTGCTCGCGAGTGGCGCGGCGCCGCTCGCCGCCGGCGCACCCCCGCTGCTGCGCCGGCAGCAGGCCGAAACTCGTGTGATCGGGCGTGTGGTGGACGCGCGCACCAATGCGCCGCTCGCCTCGGTGCGGGTGTCCGTCGTGGGGACGGAGATCAGCGTACTGACGAACGCCGACGGCCGCTACGAGCTGCTGGGGGTCGCGGCCGGGACGCACGATGTCCGGGCGCAGCGCATCGGCTACCACCCCTCGACCCAGACCGTGGACGTGCCCTCGAGCGGGGCGGCGACCGTGGACTTTGGACTGGGCGAGCAGGCGCTCGCGCTCGAGCAGGTCGTGGTGACGGGAACGGGCAGTCAGGCGCGTCAACGTGAGGTCGGCAACCCGATCGCGCAGATCAACCTCGCGTCCGTGGCGGAGCCCACGAAGAGCGTCGAGACGCTGCTGCAGGGGCGCGTGCCGGGCATGACCGTGGACTTCGGCGGGGCCACGATCGGGCAGGGCGCGACGATCCGCGTGCGCGGCAACGTCTCGCTCAGCCAGAGCAATCAGCCACTGGTCTACGTGGATGGCGTGCGCCAGACCGCGAACAACTATCCGCGCAACGTGTCGCAGGGAGGCAGCACGTTCAACGCCGCGCAGGTCGAGGCCAGCCCGCTCGCGGACATCGACCCGGGCGACATCGATCGGGTGGAGGTGATCAGGGGCGCGGCGGCGGCGACGCTCTACGGTACCGAGGCCGCCGCCGGCGTGATCGAGATCTTCACGAAGCACGGCACGGCCGGGAAGACCGCCTTCTCGCTCCGAACGGACCAGGGGATGAGCTGGATCCGCCCGTACGGCTCGGATGTGCGGCCGCTCTTGAACATGGAGCCATGGCTGAAGAAGGCGTACGGGCACAGCGAGGCGCTCTCGGTCTCCGGGGGCGGCGGTCAGGCCCAGTACTATGTCTCCAGCGCCTTCGGCGACAGGGACGGCGTGCTGCCGCAGGACCATGAGCGACGCTACAGCATCCGCGGCAACCTGACGC
>DATHGL010000047.1:0-7491 GCA_035317625.1 Gemmatimonadales bacterium
TCAAATCCCAAGCCCATCCCGGCATCCGCCCGGACAAGGACACGTTCCTGGCGGAGGAGAATCCATTCGAAGCGATGATGGAGCGCTTCGACCACGCGGCGCAGCTGCTCAACCTCGATCCCGGCCTCTACAAAATCCTGCGCAACCCCGAAAAACAGATCATCGTGTCCGTTCCCGTGCTGCGCGACTCGGGCGTGCTGGACGTCTACACGGGCTACCGGGTGCTGTACAACACGTCGCGCGGACCGGCGAAGGGGGGCATCCGGTTCGACCTGAATGTCACGCTCGAAGAAGTGAAAGCGCTGGCAGCGTGGATGACGTGGA
Source organism: Gemmatimonadales bacterium (assembly GCA_035317625.1). Lineage (GTDB taxonomy): Bacteria > Gemmatimonadota > Gemmatimonadetes > Gemmatimonadales > GWC2-71-9 > AG41. Next base: position 325 of record DATHGL010000047.1, read on the forward strand.
AGTGCGCGCTCGTGAACATCCCGTTCGGTGGCTCAAAGGGCGGCGTGGTGTGCGACCCGAGCACCATGTCGATGGGCGAGCTCGAGCGGGTGACGCGTCGCTATACCGCGAGCATCATCGAAACGCTCGGTCCCGACTCCGACGTCCCCGCGCCGGACGTGAACACCAACGAGCGCGTGATGGCGTGGATCATGGATACGTACTCCATGCATCACCGTCACCTCGTGACATCGGTGGTGACGGGCAAGCCGGTGGAGATGGGAGGCTCGCTCGGTCGGCGCGAGGCCACGGGCCGGGGGTGCATGATCGTGACCCGCGAAGCGCTCGCCCGGCTCGGCATGTCGCTCAAGGGCGCGCGCGTCGCGGTGCAGGGGTTCGGCAACGTCGGCTCCATCGCCGCGGACCTGATGGCCAAGGAGGGCGCCGTCATCGTGGCGGTGTCCGACAAGTCGGGCGCGGTGCACAATCCCAAGGGACTGGACGTTGCCGACATGGTCACCTGGGTGGGGGAGCACCGCCAGCTCGCCGGGTACCCCAAGGCGGAGCCGATCGGCAAGGACCAGCTGCTGACGGTCGATTGCGACGTGCTCGTGCCCGCGGCGACCGAGAACGTCATCACCCGCAAGAACGCCCCCCAGATCAAGGCGAAGGTCATCTGTGAGGGGGCGAACGGTCCCACCACGGCCGCCGCCGACGAGGTTCTCGACAAGAAGGGGATCTTCGTCATTCCCGACATCCTCGCGAACGCCGGCGGCGTCACGGTGAGCTACTTCGAATGGGTTCAGGACCGCGGGGGCTACTTCTGGGACGAGGAGACGGTCAACCGCCGTCTCGAGACGATCATGACGCGATCGTTTCACGAGGTCATGGCCATGGTCGAGAAGCACAAGGTGAGCACCCGTATCGCCTGCTACATGCTCGCGGTAGACCGCGTGGCAGCGATGCACCGCCTGCGTGGGATGTATGCCTGATGCGCTATCGTGTCGTCGCGGTGGGCCGCTTGCGGGACGCGGCGCTCCGCGCGGCCGCTGAAGGGTACCTCGAGCGCCTGCGACGCTACACGCGAGTCGAGGAGCAGGAAGTGAAGGACGAGGCGCGTATCCTCGACGCGATACCCGAGGGAACGCGCCTCGTCGCGCTCTCGCGGACGGGCCAGCAGTGGACGTCCCCGCAGCTGGCCGAGTGGACGGCGCGCTGGGAGCAGGACGCCCGAGACGTGACCTTCGTCATCGGCGGCGCCGACGCGCTGCCGGCGCGGGTGCTCGAGCAAGCCGAGCGGGTGTGGAGCTTCTCCCAGCTCACGTTCCCGCACGAGCTCGCACGGGTGGTCCTGTACGAGCAGCTGTATCGCGCGTACACCATCCGCCGGGGGGAACCGTACCATCGGGGATCCTGACCTGACGCCGGCGGACCGGGAGGCTCTGTTGGGCTTGGCCCGGGCGACGCTCGAGGCGCATCTCGCGGGACGACCGCTGCCGCCGCTGCCGAGTGTCCGGGGCGCGGCCCTCGAGCGTGGGGCGTTCGTGACCCTGTTGGAGCGCGGCGCGCTGCGCGGCTGCATCGGTCACGTCGCCGCCGATCAGGGGCTGGGCGCCGTGGTCCGGGAGATGGCGGTCGCCGCCGCGCGGGACGATCCCCGCTTTCCACCGGTCGCGCCGGATGAGCTGCCGTTCCTCGCGGTGGAGATCTCCGTGCTGTCGGAGCCCGAGCTCCTGCCGCCACCGGTCGAGCCGGCGCGGATCGTCGTAGGGCGTGACGGGTTGGTCGTGCGCCGCGGAGGGCACGTCGCGCTGCTGCTGCCGCAGGTGGCGATCGAGCACGCGTGGGGGCCCGAAGCGTTTCTGGCGGCGACCTGCCGGAAGGCCGGGCTGCCGCCCGGTGCGTGGCGGGAACCCGGGACGGAGGTGCTCGCGTTTCGGGCGGAAGTATTCGGAGACCACGGGCACGAGCGACAGGGGAAGGGGGAAGGGTGATTCCGCGGATCGTGACGACTCCCATCGCGCCGCTCACGCTGCCTCAGCCGGGGATCGCGCCCCGACGGGTGGCGTCCGACGTGGTCGCGGCCGCGCTTCCGGGAGCGGCGCGCGACCGGCTGGCGGCGGGTGAGGTGTTGGTGGTGACGACCGGTCAGCAACCCGGGCTCTTCACCGGTCCGCTCTACACGATCTACAAGGCATTGGCCGCGATCGCGCTGGCGCGCCGGCTCGAGCGGGACCGACGGGTGCCCGTCGTCCCGGTGTTCTGGGTGGCGGGCGACGACCACGACTTCGCCGAGGCGAACCACACCTGGTTTCTCGATGCCGGGGGCGATCTCGCGCACATCGTGCTGCGCGAGCGGCCGGCGGACGCGGCGCTGGTCTCGCTGGCGCGCGAGCCGTGCGGTCCGGAGATCGTCGCGGCGCTGGCCCAGCTCCGCGACGGCACGCCCGACACCGAGTTCAAGGCGAGTGTGGTCGACTGGCTGGAGCGCTGCTATCGGCCCGACGCCACGCTCGCCGATGCCTTCGCGGCCGCGCTCGATGCGCAGCTCGGGCCCCGCGGGCTGGTGGTGCTGCGGATTCACGACCGGGGGGCCAAGCGCGCCGCCGCCCCCTGGGTGCTCAAAGGGCTCGACGTCACGCTGCCGGACGGGTACACGCCGGTCTTCGTCGAGGCCCGCCAGGGCCGGGATCGGCTGCAGCGTGATGGCGACGGATTTGTCACGCGGCGCAGCGGCCAGCGCTTCACGCGGGCCGAGCTCGAGCGGCTCGCGGTCGAGGCTCCCGACCGGCTCTCGCCCAACGTGCTGCTGCGACCGGTGGTGGAGGCGGCCCTCCTCCCCACCGTCGCGTATGCGGCGGGCCCGGCCGAGCTCAAGTACCTCCCCGACGCGGCGCCGCTGTACGACGCGCTCGGTGTGGCGCGCCAGGCGCCCGTGCCCCGCTGGTCCGGGGTGCTCGTGGAGGGTCGCGTGACAAAGCTCATGGAGCGCTACGGGCTCGACCTCACGGCGTTCGACGGGAAGCCGGGGGAGCTCGAGGCCCGCCTGGTACGGCACGAGCTGCCGTCCGAGACCGTCGAGACGCTCGCCGCGTTGCGCAGCGACATCGAACGGCAGTACGGGCGTCTGCTTGCGTCCGCGGTGAAGATCGACCCCACGCTCGAGCGCACCGTCGAGTCGGCGCGCAACGCCGCGCTCGCGGGGGCGCAGACGATCGAGAAGAAGCTCGTCGCGAGCCTCAAGCGGCTCGAGGGCGAGACGCTGGTGCGCCAGATCACCCGCGCCCGTGCGGCGGTGTATCCGCAGGGACAGCCGCAGGAGCGCGTGCTCACACTGGCGTCGTTCCTCATCCGGTACGGGCCGGGGCTCCTCGACGCGCTGGAGCAAGAGGTGGCGCGGTGGGCGGGCGCTTCGTAGAATCCCTGCCATGTGGATCCTCGTGGTCGTGCTGCTCGTCGCCCTCATGATTCCCATCACCGCGATCCTGCTCGATTCGCCGCTCGGGCGCTCCATCGCCCGGCGGCTCGAGACCCAGGGAGACACCGGGGGGGCGGGGCCAGGGGCGGGGGCGGGCGTCCGGCAGCTGGAGCAGCGCGTCGAGGTGCTGGAAACGGACCTGGAAGACCTGAACCGCTCGATCGCCGGCATGCGGGAGGAGCTGCAGTTCGTCCAGCGCCTGCTGGAAGACCCCACGAAGAAGCCGCGCGGCTCCTGACGGTGCCCCGGCCGGCCGCTGGCGGGGGGCGCCACGCGGCGCAGGTCGCCGCCGGCATCCTCCTCACGCGCGTGCTGGGCTATGTGCGCCAGCGGGCGATCGCGTACTACATCGGCAACGGCTGGGCGGCGGACGCCCTCAGCGTCGCGCAACGCATCTCCAACATCATCCGCAACCTGCTCAGCGAGGGGACGCTGTCGGCGTCCTTCGTGCCCGTCTATGCCGCCCTCAACGCCCGGGCGGACAAGACGGCCGCGCGCGCCCTGGCGGGGACCATCCTCGGCTTGCTGTTACTCGCGACGGGAGTGTTCGCGGTCATCGGGATCGCCTTCGCGCCCGCGCTGACGACCGTCGTGGGCGCGGGTCTCACCGGGCCGTCCCGCGCGCTCGCCGTCAGCCTGATGCGCTTACTCTTCCCGATGTCCGGGCTGATGGTGATTTCGGCGTGGTGTCTCGGCGTGCTCAACACGCACCAGCGCTTCTTCCTGCCCTACGCGGCGCCGGCCGTGTGGAACATCGCCGGGATCGCTGCGCTCGTGGCCGCGGGCACGTGGATGGTATCGCCCGGGCTGCCCGCGGCGGTGGTACTGACGCGATTGAGCCTCGCCCTTGCGTGGGGCACCGTGGCCGGGAGCGTGCTCCAGGTCGGTGTGCAGCTGCCCGCCTGCTGGCGGGCGTTGCACGGGCTTCCGGTCCGGTGGAACCTCGGGGCGGAAGGTGTGCGCGACGTGCTCGTCGCGTGGGTCCCGGTCGTGCTGGGCGCGGGCGTCGCGCAGATCTCCGGGTGGATCGACACGCTGCTCGGGACGTTCGCGGGGGAGGGCGGAGCGTCGAGCCTCCAGTACGCACAGTTGCTCCAGGTCCTGCCCATCAGTCTGTTCGGCACGTCGGTGGCGGCCGTGTCGCTGCCCGACCTCGCGCGGGACGCGCAAGGCGGCACGCCGAACGAGCAGCTGCGCGCCCGCATCGCGGTCGGCTTCCGGCGCATCGTGTTCTTTGTCCTGCCTTCCTCGCTCGCGTTCGTTGTGCTGGCGCCGGTGATCGTGCGGCCGCTGTTCCAGACGGGCCGGTTCGGTGCAACCGACACGGACCTGGTGGGCGGCGTGCTCGCGGCGTACGGCGTCGGGCTGCTGGGACAGGCGTGCGTCAAGCTGTTCCAGTCGGCGTTCTACGCGCTGCGGGACACGAAGACGCCCGTGAAGATCGCCTCCGCGTCGCTCGCTCTGTCGAGTGTGCTCGCCTACGTGCTGATGCGCCGCTTCGGCCCCGCCGGAATCGCGCTCGGCTCGTCGCTCGGTGCGACGGTGAACGTGGTGTTCCACCTCCGGGATCTCGATGCGCGCGTTGGGACGATCCTCGGGCCGACGGAGTGGCGCGCCTTCGCGACCAGCCTGGGCGTGAGCGGCGCGGCGGCGGGGCTCGCGCTGGGCGCGGTGCGGCTGGCCGCGGGAAGCGGCGCGGTCGTCACGGCGGCCGTCGCGCTCGCTATCTTTGGTGCAGTGTATTTCGCTGGCACCCTGTCGTTGCGACACCCCGACGCTCGTCGCCTGTGGACCTTCCTGCGCTGATCGCCCGACAACTGAAAGCGCTTCCCGACAGGCCCGGCGTGTATCTGTGGAAGAGCGCCCGGGGCGAGATTCTCTACGTCGGCAAGGCCAAGAGCCTGCGCGCCCGCGTGCCGAGCTATTTCGGGCCGGACGGTGGCGATACGCCGGAGCGCGCGGCGCTGGTGGACCAGATCGCCGACCTCGAGACGATCATCGTCCCAAACGAGGCACAGGCGCTGCTGCTCGAGAACAACCTCATCAAGGAGCACCGCCCCCGCTTCAACATCCGGCTGACCGACGATAAGAGCTATCCGCGGATCGCGGTGACGCTCGCGGAGCCGTTCCCGCGAGTCCTCGTGGTGCGCCGGGTGACGATCCCGGGCGCACGTTATTTCGGGCCTTACACCGACGTGGCCACTCTGCGGCAGACGCTGAAGATCATCCGGCGCATCTTCACGGTGCGCTCCTGCCACTGGGACCTGCCGCTCCAGGCGCCCGAGCGGCCCTGCCTCGACTACCACATCGAGCGCTGCCGGGCGCCGTGTGTCGGCCTGCAGGCCGAGGGGGACTACCGACGGATGATCGACGACGTGGTCCTGTTCCTCGAGGGAAAAACCGTGGACGTGCGCACGCGCCTGCGCGAGCGCATGCAGCAGACGTCCCAGCAGCTCGACTTCGAGCGGGCCGCGCAGCTGCGCGACGCCCTCAAATGGCTCGATCAACTGGAGCAGCCGCAGGCGGTCGAGCTGGTGGGTGGCGGGGACGTGGACGCGGTGGGGATCGCCCGGGACGGGGACGACGTGTGCGGCGTCGTCCTGCGCGTGCGGGACGGCAAGCTCATCGCGCGGGACCACTGGTTCCTCGAGAATGCGGAGCATGAGACCGAAGGGGCGATCTTGGCCGCGTTCCTCGTGCGCTGCTATGTGCCGCTCGAGGTGCGGGCCCGGAAGGTGCTGTTGCCGTTTCCACCCGACGATCTCGGCTCGCTCGCCGCCCTGGTACCCGAGGTGGATTGGCACGTGCCGCAGCGCGGCACCAATGCCAAGCTCGCCGAGCTTGCCGACCAGAACGCCCGCCACCTCCTGGACAGTCTGAAAATCGAAAGTTTCGATATCGACGAGCGAGCGGCGGACCCGGTCTTCGCGCTGGGGCGCGACCTGGGGCTCGCGGTGGTCCCCCGCGCGCTCGTGTGCATCGATATCTCGACCAATCAGGGCCGCGACACGGTGGGCTCGCTGGTATGGTTCGAAGCGGGGCGCCCCAAGAAGGCCGAATACCGGCGGTTCAAGATCCGGGGCGCGCCGCAGGACGATTTCGCCGCGGTGCACGAGGTCGTGACCCGCTACCTCGCGCGGCGGATCGCGGAGCACAAGCCGCTTCCCGATCTCCTGGTGATCGACGGCGGGAAGGGCCAGCTCGGCGCGGCGCTCGACGCGGCGCGCGCCGTGGGGCAGGACCAGCTCCCGATCGCGAGCCTGGCCAAACGGGAGGAAGAAGTCTTCCTGCCGGGGCGCGCCGAGCCGCTCCCCCTGTCGCGCCGCAGCCCGTCGCTCAAGCTGTTGCAGCGCGCCCGCGACGAGGCGCACCGCTTTGCGGTGAGCTACAGCCGCAAGCGGCGCGCCCGCCGCACCATCACGTCGGAGCTGCTGGCGATTCCCGGCATCGGGCCGGGCCGCCGGCGCGCGCTGCTCGAGCGGTTCGGCTCGCTCGCCGGCGTGAAGACCGCGACGCCGGCGGAGATCGCGGCCCTGCCGGGGTTCTCGACCCGGCTCGCGGAGCGGATCCTGGACCGATTGCACGCACACGCGTGAAGATGGTCGCCTTCCCCTGGTCCCTCGAATGCTCCGCCTGCGGCGCGACCCGCGGCGCCGCCGGGTTGCCCGGGGTGTGCGACTGCGGCCAGCCCTACTTGGTGCGCTACCAGG
>DATHGL010000048.1:0-3560 GCA_035317625.1 Gemmatimonadales bacterium
ATCTGCTGTATCCGCACGAGCTGATCGCCGTCCCCGATCTCTAGCGGGCCGGTCTCTCCGAAGACGGTCATGCCGGTCCGGACTGAGCCAAACTCGTGCTCGAACAGGAAGCCGGTGTCGTCGAGAAGGACCGGATACTCGTAGACTCCGCGGTCGATCCCGGCCGCACGCGCGAGCGTGCCCATGATCCAGTGCTTCTCCTCGAAGTTGTAGCCCACGTACTTGTCGTTCTCGTAGGTCTGCCGCCCCTTCGTGGGGTAGGTCCACCAGACCTCGTTAAAGAGCGTCATCGGGATGGCCTGCACCTTCGCGCGCTGCGACTGATCGAGCTGTCCGAAGACCTCGTCGAGAACGTCGCACGGGATCGGGTGGAGCGCGCCGTCGTACTCGAAGAACTTCCCGTACGACATCCAAAACATCCGGTCCCCCAGCACGACGCAGGCCTGCGGGCCGACCAGGCCGCAGTTGTCGCCGAGCTGCTCGAAGGCGTAGATGTCGATGCCGCCGACATAGGTCATGGCGTAGACATCCACGTCGGTCCAGAGCACGGTCTGGCGGCGCGCCCGCCGGCCGGTCACGAGCCGGCCCTTCGTGGGCAGCTCAAACTCGTTCGCCTGGTTGGCTTCCGTGATCGCCCAGTCCGTGAGCGACTCCTGGTCCGGCCACTTTACCATCCGCGCGTCGCCGTTCGCCCCGAGCGCCACGATAAAGTGCTCGGGCGTCACCACGACCGCGCGGTTCGAGATCGGGGCGGTGGCGTCCACGGCGGTCGCGGCGCCGCCGCCGGGCGAGGCCTTCAGCAGCCGGCCGTCCATGGTGTGGCTCGCGACGAGCAGCTCCCCGAAGTTGTCGAGCGTCCAGGTCGCGGGCGGCACGAGCGTCAGCGCACCCGAGCCGGTGCCGTAGTATCCGGACCCGAACCCGCCGGACCCGAAGTTCCCGCCGACGAAGAGCCCATTGACCGCGCCGTCGCTATCGGCGAAGGCCGGGAAGCCGGCCGGGGTGATGTTTTCGAGCATCCCGTCCGTGTAGAGCCAGAGACGGGAGTGCGTCCCGATGGCAAGGTGTGAGACCCCATCGTTCGCACGCCAGCCGTAGGCCGCGCGCGGGCGCCCCACCAACCGCAGGACGTCGTCGCCCGTGACGGTTCCGACCTGGAGCTGGACTCCAGATATCTGATAGACCGTGCCGGCGGCCGGGTTGACCGCCCAGGTCCCGGAGATCGTGATAACGGTCGCGGTGTTCGAGACCACGGTCTTGGTCGCCGGTGATCCCGTCCCGCTGATGAGCGAGATGGTCCGGCCGGCCCAGGCATTCACCGGCCAGGCCTGGGTGGTGTCCGCTAGGGTCGAGTTGCCGCCCGCGGTCGCGGTCCCGCTCGTGACGTTCGAAATCACGTTCCGCCAGCCACCGATGGGACCGAGGATTCCCTCGTACCAGCGGAGGCCGCTCGCGTTATACCAGCGGTTCTTCGCCTCGTAGCGCGTGCCGTTCCGGTAGACTCCGGGCGGCAACCTCAGCGGGATCATCCTTTCGATCATGCGGCAATATCTCCCAGAGCGCTACACACATCAACAGGACGCCTGCGGCCACACCGAGCACACCGTCCGGCCGTCCTGCCTGTCTCATATGTTGGGGCTGGGGCGCAGTCTCGGAACGAACGAGTGGGGTTTTCGTAGACGTCTGCCGACCCCCAGCCTTTTTCTATGCGAGCCTCACGGCCAGAAGGGACGTGAGGGTCTGGCCCCCCATCAGGGTCACCGAGTCGCCCTGCGTCGCGGCGACCATCAGCTCATAGTATCCGTTCGGGGCTGCCACGATATACGTGAGCGTCCCGGTCGTATACTCAGCGACATTGTCCAGCACAAAGAGGTGCGCCTCCTGCACGTCCGTCGCGCCGTTCTTCCGGAGCTTGAACTGGAAATAGCGCTGGTTGTCGTTGGAGATCGAGACATGGGCCGTCAGCAGCCAGAGGCCGGCATTCGGGAGCGTGATCCGGCTGTTGTTGGTCACGATATCATGGAGCGCACCAACCGCACCGGCGTCCTCGTCCGTGAACGGCACGGCCTGAAAGGCGCCGGACGCCACGCTGAGATTGGCCGCCCGGTAGCACCGGACGCGCCCCCAGGCTGTGAGGTCGTGCTTCACTGGCGTGAGGACGGCATCGATCACCGCGGCTGCATCCACGCTCGCGTCCGCGAGCTTAGCGGCCGTGACGGCGTTATCCTGGAGCAGGCCGGTCGAGATGGTCGCGCCGTGATGGACGCCGTACTTGGTCGTCCCGTTGTCGGTCGTGAAGATTTCGACGATGGAGACGCCCGACGATCCGAGCACGGGCGGGACGCCCGAGAGCCAGGTCACGCCGGACCACGAGACCGCGAAGGCGCCGGTCATCGTGATTTGGAGCCAGACCCGCTGCGCGGCACTGAGGGGGCCGGTATCGACCGCCCAGCCGGTGAAGTTCACGGTCGTGATCTGATTGACCGAGAAGACCGCGACCGCTCCGGCCGCGACATCGACCGTGGTCGTCCCACCGACGGTCGGGCTGGAGTGTTGAATCCGCGGGACCGAGAAGAGCAGGTCCTGGTTATCCAGGTTGGTATTGAGCTTCGTCCCCCAGGTGCCGGCGCTGCCGCCGACCTCGGGCTTCGTGAATGCGTAGATGGCTGTCGTGGTGTCAGACATATCGCTCCTAGAAGGCGCGCGGCAGGGCTGGCCGCTTGCGTGAGGCCGAGAACTTGGCGCGCTCGCGCTCGGTGTTGATCTCGGTCATCGCTTGATTAAAGCGGCTCTCCCAGAGCGGGAGCCGCTCGTCGTGCTGCAGGTAGGGCGCCGACTCGACGAGCGTGCCGAAGAGATAGAGGTCGGGGTGCCGCAGGAAGAGCCCGTTCGTGGTGCCTGGCGTGAGTGGATCGAGGTCCCGGATGTACTCGAAGTCCAGCAGGATGCTCCCGTCTATGAGCGGGGTCGGCCAGAGATAGACCTTCGCGCCGTGCTTCGTCGCACCGCCGGCCCCGTCGGGGTCCACGAGCCAGGAGTCCATCTGCGGGACGATGACCGCCTTCTGCGGGATGCTGCCCGGGGCGCTATTGATGGACACGAACCCACGCCAGGTCGCGGGCGTGCGTATCTCGATCTCGCCGAACGCAAGCTGGGTGCTGTTCCAGATAGCCTTGACGTCCCGCACGTAGCTCGGTAGCTCGAACGGGTTGGCGGTCACCGAAAACATGGCGCCGCTGTTCGCGAGCGAATAGAATTGTGAGAACCACTCCTGCTGGCGGCGGATGCGGGCCTCGCAGAGCGCGATCCAGTCCGGAATGCGGGACGTGATCTCTGTGTCACCCTTGCGATCCAGCCAGTTGAGGACGCCGTCCACCAGCTCGGAATAGAGGCTGAACGCCATCTAGCTTCCCCGCACGATCTTGATGTCTGGCTTCGCGGGCGCGAGCGCGCCGTCCTCCTGCATCGCCGACAGCTCGTCCTCGGACTCGGCCTTGAGGATCGCGACCGCCGCGGCCTTCAGGACCGCGAACGGTACCCGCATGACGGTCGCCTTCAGG
>DATHGL010000049.1:0-4241 GCA_035317625.1 Gemmatimonadales bacterium
TGCTGGGGCGGCAGCGCCAGCTCGGGTACGGGCGCGTTGGTCAGAGGGCGGCTCCCGTGAGTTCGGCGACCATGGCAACGTCCTTGTCGCCCCGGCCGCTCAGGTTGAGCAAGACAATATCCCCGGCGTGCCACTGCCCGCGGCGCGCCAGCACCCACGCGACGGCGTGCGCGCTCTCCAGGGCCGGCAGGATTCCCTCCAGCCGGGACAGGATCGCGAACGCCTCCAGGGCTTGCCGGTCAGTTACTGCCTCATACAATACCCGACCGCTGTCCTTCAGGTAAGCGTGTTGGGGCCCCACGCCCGGGTAATCGAGGCCCGCGGACACGCTGTGCGCGGGCTGCACCTGGCCGTCCGCATCCTGGAGCAGGTAGCTGAGGCTGCCGTGGAATACGCCCGGCCGTCCGCGGGCGAGCGAGGCCGCGTGCCGGCCGCTCTCGAGCCCCGCGCCCGCCGCCTCGACGCCGACCAGCGCGACCTCCGGGTCGTCGAGGAACGCGGTGAAGATGCCGATCGCGTTCGAGCCGCCGCCCACGCACGCGACCACCGTGCTCGGCAGCCGGCCCCACCGCTCGAGCGCCTGGGCCCGTGCTTCGCGCCCGATCACCGCCTGAAAATCCCGCACGATGCGCGGGAAGGGATCCGGTCCCACCACGGACCCGATGATGTAGTGGGTGGTGGTGACATTGGTGACCCAGTCACGCAGCGCCTCGTTGGTGGCGTCCTTGAGGGTTCGGGTGCCCGACGTCACCGGCACCACCCGCGCGCCCATCAGTTCCATGCGGTAGACGTTGAGCCGCTGCCGCCGCATGTCTTCCTCGCCCATGTACACGACGCACTCGAGCCCGAAGTGCGCGCACACCGTGGCCGTCGCAACCCCGTGCTGGCCGGCTCCCGTCTCGGCGATGATCCGCGGCTTCCCCATGCGGCGCGCCAGCAGCACCTGGCCCACCGTGTTGTTGATCTTGTGTGCACCCGTGTGGTTCAGGTCCTCGCGCTTGAGTGCGACGACGACGCCCGCTCCCACCTCGGCCGCCAGCCGCGGCGCCTCCGTGAGCGGCGTGGGTCGTCCCACGTAGTCCTTGAGCAGGGCCTCGAGCTCGGCCCAGAACGCTGCGTCCCGCTTCGCCGCCTCGTGCACGCGGTCGAGCTCCTCCAGGGCCGCCATGAGGGTCTCGGGCACGTAGCGGCCGCCGTAGGGGCCGAAGCGGCCGGTGGTGAGCGAGCCGGAGTCAGGTGCCATCTGAACCTCCGATTCGCGAGCCCACGAAGAAATGCGGAATGCGGAATGCGGAATGCGTAACAGCAGGGCCGCGGTCGATTCTCGGAGTGGGCCCTATGGCTCGACCGGCGCACGATCTGTTCCGCGTTTCGCGCTCCGCCTTGCGCGTTCCCCTCACCGTCCCCTCCCCGTTCTGAGGACCCCCGTGAGCCCCCGCACCGCGGCCTCCGGATCCGCGGTTCGTGCCACCGACGTGCCGACCAGCACGAGATCCGCTCCCGCGGCCGCCATGCGCTCCACGTCCACGCGGGTCGCGATACCGCTCTCGGCGATCGCCGGCACGCGCGCCGGGACCTGCGCCACCAGCCGTTCGGCGCGCTCCAGATCCACCGCGAAGGTGGCGAGGTCGCGGCTGTTGACGCCGACCGCCGTCGGGTCCGCGCCCAACGCCACCTCGAGCTCGCCCTCCGAATGCACCTCCGCCAGGACGCCCAGATCCTGGCCTCGCGCCGCGCGCGCGAGCGCCCGCAGCCGATCCGGGGCGAGCGCCCGCACGATCAACAACACCGCGCTCGCCCCGGCCGCCCGCGCCTCGCAGAGCTGCAGCTCGTCGAGGATGAAGTCCTTGCGCAATACGGGCACCTCCACGGCGCGCGTCACCCGCGCCAGGTCGTCGAGCGAGCCGCCGAAGTGCAGCTCATCGGTGAGCACCGAAATGGCTGCGGCGCCACCGCGCGCGTACGCGCGCGCGTGCGCCACCGGATCCAGGTCCTCGCGGATCGCCCCTGCGGAAGGCGAGCGACGCTTTACCTCGGCGATCACGCCCACCGCGTGCCCGGTCAACGCGCCTGCGAACGGGCGGGGCGCGGGCGCCGCGGCCGCCCGACGCTCGAGGTCCCGCGCCCCCGCCCGCAAGCGCTCCACCCGATCGCGGGTGGCGGTAAGAATGGCGTCGAGCCTCGTCTCCGGCATCCTTGCGTTCGGTCGATTTTCGGGTAGATTAAGCTTCGGTTTCTGTTCGGGAGACACTGTGCCGCTCACCCGCCGTCAGCGCGAAATCCTGGACTTCATCTCGGCCCAGATCACCGGGCAGGGCTACGCGCCCAGTTTCGAGGAGATCGCGGAGCGGTTCTCGTTCCGTTCCCTCGCCACCGTGCACGAGCACCTCACCAACCTCGAGCGCAAAGGGTACATCCAGCGCGCGCATAACGAGAGTCGCGGCATCGAGGTGGTCCCGCCGCGGGGCCAGACCGGGGCCACCGAGCTGCCGTTGTACGGGCTCGTCGCCGCCGGCGCGCCGATCGAGGCGGTGAGCGGCAGCGACACGATCGCGGTGCCCGACGAGCTGATTCCGCGGCGCGGGCGCAGCTACGTGCTCAAGGTGCGCGGGCAATCGATGATCGACGAGCACATCCAGGACGGCGACTACATCGTGGTGCACGAGCGGAACCAAGCCGACAACGGCCAGACGGTGGTTGCGCTGGTGCACGGCTCGAGCGCCACGGTCAAGCGCTTCTATCGCGAGCCGGGTGGGTGGATCCGGCTCGAGCCCGCGAACCCCACCATGACGCCGCTGCGTCTCAACGAGCGGGATGTCATGGTCCAGGGCGTCGTGGTAGGCGTCATCCGGAGGTACTAGTGCCGTTCCAACCTGGTCTCGGACGACACGAGGCACCGGTCAGCCGCCCCCAGTTGTAACCGCACTCGTCGCGCGGCGCAGGCGCTCGAGCGCCTCGCGAGCGCCGCCGGTGCGCACAGTCTCCCGCGCCCGCGCCACGCCGTCCCCGTACGATGCGACGAGTCCCGCCACGTAGATCGCCGCACCCGCGTTGAGCAGCAAGGCGGCGAGCCCGCCCGCATCCTCGCGCCCGTCCCCGAGCAAGTGCTCGATGCGCGCGGCGTTTGCGGCGGGCTCACCACCCGACAGCCCCGCCACGTCGTCGATCGCGAGTCCGTAGCGCGCCGCGTCGAGCTCCCATATCACCACGCCGCCGTTTCTCACCTCCCACACGTCGGTGATGCCATGCGGCGCGATCTCGTCCATGCCGATGCGGCCGTGGACCACGAGCGCATGGTCGGTCCCCAGTTGCGCCAGGGCCGCCGCCACGACCGGCGCGCGGTCACGGTCGGCGACGCCGACGACCTGGCGCCGCACGCCGGCCGGGTTGGCGAGGGGGCCGAGCAGGTTCATCACCGACGGGATGGCGAGCTCGCGGCGCACCGGTGCCGCGTGCTTCATCGCGGGATGGAAATTGGGGGCGAAGAGAAACGTGACACAGGCCTCGCGCAGCACCCGCGCCGCGTCCCCCGCATCGAGGCTGATGCGCACGCCCAGCGCCTCGAGCACGTCGGCCGAGCCACATTTGGAGGTGAACGAGCGGTTGCCGTGCTTCGCCACCACGGCCCCCGCCCCCGCGGCGACGAACGCGGCCGCGGTCGAGATGTTGAAGGTGGACACCGCGCCCCCGCCGGTGCCGCAGGTGTCCACCAGGGACGCGCCCTGTGCCTCCACCGGCACCATCGCCTGGCGCAACGCTCGGGCGGCGCCGGCCACCTCGTCGGGCGTCTCGCCCTTCACACGGAGGCCCACCAGCAGCGCGGCGATCTGTGCCGGCGTCGCTTCGCCGCGCATCACCACGCTGAACGCGTCGGTCGTCTGCTGCGCGCTCAGCGACTGGCGGTCGGCGAGAGCGACGATCGCGCGGCGCAGCGGGGAGGAGGCGGGGTGGGACGGCGCGGGCACGGGGCAAAGGGGGTTTCGGGCCTGCCAAAGCTACCCCGCAAAATCGCGTTTTGTCAAATACCACAACGGGTTGCGTGCCTTGATTGACCCCCTGTTTCACCCTATCTTTCGCCCGTGACGAGCCGGCCCTACCTCGCCGTGGTGCAGTACGACGGCGCGGAGTTCGCCGGCTGGCAGCGGCAGCCGGAAACGCGCACGGTGCAGGCAGAGTTCGAGGCCGTGCTGGAGCGTCTCATGGGGCGGCGCACTCCGGCGACCGGGGCGGGACGTACCGAC
>DATHGL010000050.1:0-10109 GCA_035317625.1 Gemmatimonadales bacterium
CTCGTCGTGGTGATGACGATGACGCCGGTCGTGGAGCCGGCGCCGTAGTGCGTCGTCGCATCGAGGCCCGTGAGGACCTCGATGGTCAGGATGTCGCTGGCGGGCACTTGCGTGAGGACCTGGAGGTCGTCGACCGGCACGTGGTCGAGCAGCACGCGCACCTGATCGGCCTGATAGATGCTCGCGCGCCCGCGCCGCTGGATGCGGGCCGGTTGGCCCCGGACTTCGCGGAGCTGCACGTTGGGAACCGTGAGACGCACGGCGTCCCACGCCGTCTTGGCGCCCGAGGCGGCGATCGCGTCGGCGGTGATGACCCTGCCGTCACTCGGGGCGCTCGACTGCTCGATCCCGGCCCGCGCGCCACCGCACCCCGCGGCACATACCAGTCCCAGTCCCAGGATCCAGAAACGACGCAGGGGGCGCCACACGCTGCGCCCCCTCTCATCACGCTCACATGGCCGCGCGTCAGTCCACGATCGCATCGGGCATGACGTACTTCATCGGATCCACGGGCTTCCGGTTCACCCACACCTCGTAATGCAGGTGCGGCCCCGTGGAGAGGCCGGTCGAGCCGACGAGCGCGATCTTCTGCCCCCGCTTCACGCGTTGGCCGCGCACCGCGAGAATCTTCGAGCAGTGGGCGAAGCGCGTCACCAGTCCGTAGCCGTGGTCCAGCGTGATCATGTTGCCGTAGCCCTCTTCCCAGCGGACGTCGGTGACCACGCCGCCGGCGGGCGCCTCGATCTCGGCGCCCATCGGGGCGGACACGTCGATCCCCTCATGCGGGCGCGCCAAGTGCAGGATCGGATGGACCCGCTCCCGCATGAACGCGCTCGTGAGCCATCCCTTGGTCGGCATGATGGAGGGCGTGGCGGCGAGCCGCTCCCGCTGGTGGGAGAGGGAGTCGTACGCCTCGTTGAGCGACCGGACGAGAATGTTGGCGCGCCGGGCGAGGGCGTCGACGTCGAGCCGCGCGGCGAGCGCCTGCTGGCCGTCGGGGCCGAGCGCCGCGAGCTTGTCGCGCTCCGACCAGGTCCCCGCGGGTCCGCCGATCCCACCCTGCTGCACCGTCGTGTCCGTCGGCGTGAGCCCGGCGAGCTGCCGCAGCTCCTGCGCCTTCTGGCCGAACTGGTGCAGCGTATCGCGCAGTGCGACCATCCGCTCGCGCGTCCGCTGGATCTCGTCGGCGAGGACGCGGTTCTCGTTCTCGAGCGCGCGGTTGTGCGTGATGTTCACGCCGCGGGAGATCGCGGCGACGCCCAGCACCAAGAACGCCAGCGCGACCACGCTGCCGATTCCGACCAGGACTTTGACGAACGTCTGCGACACTTCCACGGCACGGGACGAGCCCGAGCCGTGAGGCACGACCATGACGGTCCAGCGTCGTTCGGTCTTCTTGTGCAGCACCCTGCCACCACCTCGCGTAAAAGCAATTCGGCCCGGCGCGAGAGCGCGCCGGTCCTACACTACCAACCGATGGGAGAATCCGGACAGGGCGGGGTCCAGTTCCCGAGTGGACGTCTAAAGTACGGCTTCCGGGGGAAGGCGTCAACACGACGGAGTGTGAGCAAGATCACCGTTTTGGGGGGATCAGGCAGGCGCCAGGCGGGGCTTGGGGAACAGGATCGGCGCTTTACCCACGGCCCGACCCTCGACCCCCTGCAGGGCCGCCTCCAGGGATGTCGCTGTCAGGCTCAGGCCCGGGCACACCAGCTCCCAGATGGCCTCCGCCTTGCCGGGAATGAAGGGGTACGCGAGGATGGCGAGCCGTACCACGGTGCGGGCGAGGTTCGCGAGGACGAGGTCGAGCTCCGCCGTCCGGCCTTCCTTGGCGAGCTTCCAGGGCGCCTGCTCCTCGATATAGCGATTGGCGCTCGCGGCGATGCTGATGAATTGGCCGGCGCCGTCGTGCAGCCGATAGTGATCCATCCAGTCGGCGTACACGGCGACGGCCTCCCGCACGGCGCCGTCGAACGGTGAGCCGATGCTCCGCTCGGCCCGCGGCACGATACCGTCGCGATACCGGTGGATCATGGCGAGCGAGCGCGACACCAGGTTGCCGAACGTATCCGCGAGATCCGCGACGTAGCGTGCGTCGAACCGCTCCCAGGTGAAGTCGCCGTCGTTCGAAAACCCGACTTCGCGGAGCAGGAAATAGCGCAACGCGTCCGCGCCGTGCCGATCGATGGCCTCGGCGAGTGTGACGGCAGTGCCGGCGGTCTTGCTCAGCTTGGCGCCCGACCACTGCACGTAGCCATGTGCCCACACCGCCCGCGGGGGTGGGAGCTCGGCCGCCAGCAGCATGGCGGGCCAGATGACGCAATGGAAGCGCGTGATCCCCTTGCCGACGACGTGCAGGTCGGCGGGCCAGAGGCGCTCGTAGCCCGGCGCCGGAAACCCCGTGGCCGAGAGATAGTTGATCAGCGCGTCGAACCAGACGTATACGGTCTGCTGCGGGTCGCCGGGAAACGGAATGCCCCACGGCTGGCGCAGCCGCGAGATGGAGATGTCCTGGAGGCCCGCTTCGACCAAGCGCAGCACCTCGCTCCGACGGATCTCGGGCTCCACGGTGAACGAGCCGGAGCGGATGCGCTCCAGCACGGCATCGCGGTACGCGCTCAGGCGGAAGAAATGGTTGCGCTCCTTGGTCGGGATCAACTCGAGCGTGGGATGCTCGACGCAGTGCCCGCTGACGATCTGCGCCCCGGTCTTGAACTCCTCGCACCCGGTGCAGTACAGCCCCTCGTACTCCGCCTCGAACAGGTCCGTGGGGTGGCGCTGCTGAATGCGCTCAAGCAGCGCGGCGACGCCACGAACGTGCCGCGGCTCCGTGGTGCGAATCCAGTCGTCGTTCGAGCAGTCGAGGCGCCCCCAATAGTCGGCGAACGTGGCCGCCATCCGGTCCACCCACGCTTGCGGCGTTACGCCGGCGCGAGTGGCGGCCTGGATCACAGACTGGCTGTGCTCGTCCATCCCCATCAAGAAATGGACGTCGTCGCCCGAGAGTCGGCGGTAGCGGGCGATGCAGTCCGCGCCGATTTTCTCGAGTGCGTGCCCCAGGTGCGGCTCGCCGTTCGAGTAATCGATGGCGGTCGTGAGATAGAACTTAGGCATCCGCGACTTCGGTCGTCAGCGTCTCGAGCGACACGACGCGTGTGTCGCCCCCATCGGCCCGCAGCGTGACGGTCTCCCGGAAGATGTCGACGGCGAGCACCCGTTCGGCCCCGACGGTCGTGCGGAGGGTCTTGCCCTCCTTGGGGAATCGCTTGCGGGTCTGCACGTAGAAGTCGTGCTCGTAGCGGAGGCAGCATAGCAGGCGGCCGCAGCCCCCCGAGATCTGCGACGGATTGAGCGACAGGTGCTGGTCCTTCGCGAGCGACAGGCTCACCGGCCGGAGTTCCGGCAGCCAGCTCGAGCAGCAGTACTGGCGGCCGCAGCGGCCCACGCCGTCGAGCCGCTTGGCCTCGTCGCGCGCGCCGATCTGGCGCAGTTCGATGCGCGTGCGGAAGGCGCTCGCGAGGTCGCGCACCAACGCTCGGAAATCCACCCGCTGCTCCGCCGTGAAGTACACGGTGAGCTTCTTCTGATCCCATTGCCACTCGGCGTCGGAGACCTTCATGGGGAGGGTGTGCGCCTGCACACGTTCCATCACCCGGCGCCGGACCAGCGCTTCATCGCGCTGCAGCTGCTCGGCCAGGGCGGCGTCCTCGGGGGTGGCGCGGCGCAGAATACGGTGCAGCGAAGCCGTCTCGGGGGACAGGGGGTGAGGAGCCGCCAGGCTGCAGCCACTGCAGGCGCTGCCGCACTTTTTAGCGGCGACCGCGCCCAGCGCCGACACCCGGCCGAGATCCTGCCCTCGCTCGACTTCCACGATCACGGGATCGTGCAGCGCGAGCGGCTCCGCCGACGGCCAGCTGAAATATTCCTTGCGGTTCCCCTTGAACCGGACTTCTATGACGTCGCTCAACTCACTTCTCGCTCAAGGCACCCATCGAAAGGTACTTCTCCTCCCGGCGCTTGAGGAGCTTCTCGATCTTGAGCTTGCGGAGCTGGCGCACATGACGCCGCAGGGCGTCGCCCAGCGCCGTCGCCGCCGATTCGGGGTCGGCGTGCGCGCCGCCCGCTGGCTCGGGGATGATTTCGTCGATGACGCCGAGCTCGAGCAAGTCCTCCGCCGTGATCTTGAGCGCCTCGGCGGCCCGCTCCCGCTGGCTCGCGTCCTTCCAGAGGATCGCCGCGCACCCCTCCGGCGAAATCACCGAGTACACGGAGTTTTCGAACATCAGCACGCGGTCGGCGAGCCCGACGGCGAGCGCCCCGCCGGACCCGCCCTCGCCGATCACCGCGGTGACGATCGGGGTGCGCAGCGTGGCCATTTCCACCAGGTTGTGCGCGATCGCTTCGGCCTGCCCCCGCTCCTCGGCGCCGAGCCCGGGGTAAGCCCCCGGGGTGTCGACCAGCGTGATCACCGGAGCGCGGAACTGATCCGCCAGATGCATGAGGCGGAGCGCCTTGCGGTAGCCCTCGGGGTGGGCCATGCCGAAGTTGCGCCGCAGGTTTTCCTTCGTGTCGCGGCCCTTCTGATGGCCGATCACCATGACGCTCAACCCATCGAGCCGCGCCCAGCCGCCCACCATGGCGGGATCGTCGCGGAACAGCCGGTCGCCGTGCAGCTCGACGAAGTCCGTGAAGACCGTGCTCAAGTAGTCGAGCGTGTACGGCCGCTTGGGATGCCGTGCCACCTGGACGCGCTGCATCGGCGTCAGGTTTTTGTAGATCTCGGCGCGCAGCTCGGCCAGCCGCTTTTCGAGCGGCGCGACGTCCTTGGTGACGTCCACCGCCGTCTCGCCCGCCATGCGCTTCATCTCTTCGATCTGGCGCTCCAGCTCGAGCAGCGGGCGCTCGAACTCCAGCGTATGGGTCGCCATGGGTCAGGTCGTCCTCACCAGGTGCACGCGGTCGGGCCCGAGCAGCGCGCGCAGCGCCACGACGAGGTCGTCGTCCACAGCGACT
Source organism: Gemmatimonadales bacterium (assembly GCA_035317625.1). Lineage (GTDB taxonomy): Bacteria > Gemmatimonadota > Gemmatimonadetes > Gemmatimonadales > GWC2-71-9 > AG41. Next base: position 5,014 of record DATHGL010000050.1, read on the forward strand.
CGCAGCGAACGACTGCGCAAGCGGGCAGGGTGGGGACTGACCCCGGGCGCAAGCCCGGGGACGCTTCCCCCGCCATTCCCGTGTTCTTCCTCCCACTCGACGAGCACCGGCGCGGGGCCGGGGTGGGCGGCGCACAGTGCGGCCACGGCCCGCGTCGCGTCGGGCGCGGGGGGTGCCGTGGGCGACCAGCGGAGCGCGACGCCGATCGCGCCGCTCGCCTTGAGCTCGTCGAGTGGCTGGGCGGCTTCGACGATGAACGGCGCTTGCTCCTCACCCCGGTCGCGCGCGCTGTAGCTGCCGGACAGCAGCAGGGCGCGGTCGGGGCGGATCAGGTCGTTCAGCCTGGCCCATGCCTCAGGGAACACGAGCGCCTCCGCCGTGCCGTGGAAGTCCTCGAGCGTCAGGCGCGCGTACTCGGCGCCCGTCCTCTTCGACGTCTGTCGCTTCACCACCGTCACCACCGCCGCGACCCGCACCTTCTGGTCGCTCCACTGGCCGAGGGTGGCGGTGGTGCGTGTCCCGAAAAGCTCCACCTCCGCGGGGTAGCGCGCGAGGGGGTGCCCAGAGATGAAGAATCCCAGCACGGCTTTCTCGCGTGCCAGGCGGTCGTGCTCGGACCAAGGGGGCACCTCGGGGAGGGGGGTGTGGGGAGCGGGGCCCGGCGCCGCTTCGCCAAACAGCCCCACCTGGCCCGATTCGCGCTCTCCCTGCCGGGTCTGGGCTTCGGCGAACGCCCGGTCGAGGGCGGCGACGAGCTGCGCACGGTACCCTCCGCCCGCTCCGCCGCCTGTCAACGAGTCGCAGGCTCCCGCGTCGATCAGCGCCTCCAGCACGCGCTTGTTGCACAGACGGAGATCGATCCGATCGCACAGGTCCACCAGCGAGTGGTACGGCCCGCCGGCGCTCCGCCCGGCGAGGATCGACTCGATGGCACCCGCCCCGACGTTCTTGATCGCCCCGAGGCCGAACCGGATTCGCGCGTCCCCGATCACCGTGAACTTGAAGCCCGACTCGTTCACGTCGGGCGGGAGCACCTCGAGGCTGAGCTCGCGGGCCTCGTTGATATAGCGCACCACGTTGTCCGTGTTGCCGATTTCGGAGGACAGGAGCGCCGACAGGAACTCGGGCGCGTAGTGCGCCTTGAGCCAGGCGGTCTGATAGGACAGCACGGAGTACGCGACGGCGTGCGACTTGTTGAACCCGTAGCGGCCGAACGTCTCGATCTGCGCGGCGATGTCCTCGATCACCCGGCGCTCGTGCCCGAGGGCCACGGCGCGCTCGACGAACCGGCCCAGCTCCTGCTGGATCAACTCGTGGTCCTTCTTGCCGACCGCCTTGCGCAGGACGTCGGCTTCGGCGAGCGAGAATCCGCCGAGCAGGTTGGCGATCCGCATCACCTGCTCCTGGTAGGTGATGACGCCGTAGGTCGGCTTGAGAATCTCGGCGAGTGCGGGATGCGGATACCGCACCGGCTCGCGACCGAGCTTGCGGTTGATGAACACGAGGTGCATCCCGGTATCGAGCGGACCGGGGCGGAGCAGGGCGTTGGTCGCGACCAGGTCGTCGAAGCGGTCGCACTTCATGCTGCGGAGGCAGTCGGTGGCGAGCGGGGACTCGAACTGGAAGACGCCGGCGGTGCGACCGGAACCGAGCAGCCGGTAGACCTGTGGATCTTCGAGGTCGAGCGCGTTCATGTCGAGCGTCACGCCGTGCCGCTCCTGCACCATCGCGACGGCGTCGTGGATCACGGTCAGCGTGCGGAGGCCGAGGACGTCGAACTTCAGCATCCCGACTTTCTCGAGCGCCACCATGTCGTACTGGGTGATGATCGCTTCTGCCTCCTGCGGCGCGAGACAGACGGGGACGTAGTCGGTGAGCGGCCCGGGGGCGATCACCACGCCCGCGGCGTGCACCGACGCGTGACGCGCGAGTCCTTCGATCCGCGCTCCGAGCGCCAGGATCTTGCGGACCCGCTCGTCCTGGCGCGCGAGCTGCCGCAGCTCGGGCGACTTCTCCGCCGCTTCCGCGAGCGTCACGGTGACGCCGGGTCCGGCGGGAATCATCTTGGTGAAGCGGTCCACCTCGCCCGGCTCGACCCGCAGGGTGCGCGCCACGTCACGGAACGCGGCGCGCGCCTTGAGCGTGCCGAACGTGATGATCTGACCGACGGAATCCCGCCCGTAGCGCTCCCGGATGTACTGGATGACCTCGCCGCGCCGCTCGAAGCAGAAGTCGAGGTCGATGTCCGGCATGGAGATCCGCTCGGGGTTCAGGAAGCGCTCGAACAGCAGGTCGAACTTGAGCGGGTCGATGTCCGTGACGCCGAGCGCGTACGCTACCAGCGAGCCCGCCGCCGAGCCGCGCCCCGGCCCGACCGGAATGCCGCGGTCCTTGGCCGCCTTCACGATGTCGTACACGATCAGGAAGTAGCCGTCGTAACCAGTGTGCGAGATGACCTGCAGCTCGTAGTCGAGCCGTTCGTGAACGGCCGCGGGCAGGGGATCCCCGTAGCGGGCGCGCGCCCCGGCGCGCGCCAGGTGTACGAGCAGGTCGTTGTCCGACGCGAACTCGGCGGGGCGCGGGTACTGCGGCAGGAAATAGCGCTTCTCAAAGTCGAACTCGCACAGGTCCGCCACGCGCTGGGTCTCGGCCACCACCTCGGGATGGTCCGGGAACAGCGCGCGCATCTCGGGCTCCGACTTGACGTAGCTCTCCTGGCCGAAGAAGCGGAACCGGTTGGGATCGTCCAGGTCCTTGCCGGTGCCGATGGCGAGCAGGACGTCGTGTGCTTCGGCGTCTTCCTTCCTTAGATAGTGGGCGTCGTTGGTGGCCACGACCGGCAGGCCCAGCTCCTGCGCCAGCTGGAACATGCCGGCGGTGACCGTCTTCTCGTCAGCCAAGCCGTGGTCCTGCACCTCGAGCCAAAACCCGTCCGGGCCGAAGACGCGGGCGAAGTACTGAGCGCTGGCCTTCGCCGTCTCGTAGTTCCCCTGTCGCAGGTACAGCGCGAGCTCTCCCGAGAGGCAGGCCGCGAGTCCGATCAGGCCATCGTGGTACCGCTCGAGCACCTCGCGGTCGATGCGTGGCCGGCGGTAGAAGCCCTCGAGGAATCCGATGGAGGAGAGCTTGACGAGATTGTGGTACCCCGTGCGGTTGCGGGCGAGGAGGACCAGATGCGAGTAGGGGCCCGGCGCCTCGGCGGGGCGCTCGCGCTTGTGGCGCTCGCCGAACGCGAGATACGCCTCAAAGCCGAGGATCGGCCGGATCTTGCGCGCTCGCGCCTCGGCGTAGAACTGCCACGCCCCGTGCAGGTTACCGTGATCGGTGATCGCAAGGGAATCCATGCCCAGCGCCTGGACCCGGTGCAGCAATTCGGGGATCCGGTTGGCGCCGTCGAGGAGAGAGTACTCGCTGTGGGTGTGGAGGTGTACGAAAGCCATACGGCTAGCGGAAGATATCGGCGCTCCGGCGCATTGTCAAAACCGCGCTCCGCCGGATATGTTTGCGCCCGATGCGCCCCATGCGTGTACTGGCGAGCCTGTTCGCGCTGGGCCTGATGGCGGCCCTTTTCCATCGCGTGACGGCGGGCGCACCGCTGGGGGCGCGTGCGACGCTCGCGCTCGGCTTGCTCCTCCTCGCTGCGCACGTGAGCGGTGACTTCGCCACGCGGGCGCGGTTGCCGCGCCTCACCGGCTATCTCGTCGTCGGCTTCGTCATGGGTCCCTGGCTCGGGCTCGTGCGGCGCGAGGAAGCGGACGCGCTTCGTTTCATCCAGGACGCCGCGCTCGCACTGATCGCGCTCGCTGCCGGATCGGAGCTGACCCTCGACGCGGTGCGCCGCGGTCGCGCCGGGCTCGCGCGCCTCGCGATCGGGGCGGTCGTGTTCCCGGTCGTCGCGGTCACGCTCATCGTGGCTTCGGTGAGCCCGTGGTTCCCTCTCACGGTCCATCAGCCGCTCGGTGCCGGCATCACCGTCGCGCTCGTGCTCGGCACGCTCGCCGCGGCCTCGTCGCCGGCGGTCACGATGGCGATGATCGACGAGCTCGACGCCCGCGGCCCGTTCGCGCGTGCGCTGCTCAGCGTCACGATCGTGCAGGACGTGGCGGTCGTCATCCTGTTCGCGCTGGTGTTGGCCGCGGGCACGGTGTTGACGAGCACGGGGGCGGTGCGCATCGCGGTGGCGGGCATCGCGCTGCTGGACCTCGCCGGGTCGCTCGCCGTGGGCGCCCTGCTGGGGTTCGTGCTGGGCCGGTACCAGCGCCTGGTGCAGCGCGACACGGCGCTGTTCGTCCTCGCCGCGGCGTTCGTGGCGGTCGTGGTGGCCCGGCTCGCCGGCCTCGAGACCATCATCATCGCCCTCGCCGCGGGTGTCTGTCTCCAGCACGTCACGCCCGTCGAGGGCGCGCGGGTCCGTCGCGAGTTGCAACGTGGAGCGGTGTTCGTGTCCATGGTGTTCTTCGCGCTCGCGGGTGCCGGCTTGCGCCTCGGTGTGCTGGCCGACCTGTGGCCCTGGGTGCTGCTGCTCGCGGGCCTGCGGATCGTGAGTGTGCGGTACGGCCTGCTCTGGGCGGGGCGGCACGCCGGTGTGACGCCCGAGCTGGCGCGCGACGGTTGGCTCGGCCTAATCTCGCAGGCGGGAATGGCGCTGGGGCTGGCGCAGCTCGCCCGGCGGGCCTTCCCGGAATGGGGGGTCTCCCTGGAGACCCTCATCGTGGCGATGATTGGAGTTCACGAAGTGGCGGGGCCGATCTGCTTCCGCGCGGCGCTGGTGCGCGCTGGGGAAATCACTGGGGGGTCACGCGATGGCGAAACATCGGTGGGGAGTGGCGCTGTGGTCATGCCTCGCGGCGGCCTGTAGCTCGAGCGGCCCAACGCAGCCGCCACTCGCGCCCTGCACGGCCGCGAGTGGCGGCCAGATCACGCTCGGTGTGGCGGCAGACACGACGATCGACCCGACCCAGACGTCGGGATGCGCGGTGTTCTCGGCGAACGCGTCGGGCGCGACCATCGAGTACCTGGTGGTCGCATTGTCGGCGAGCAGCATCCCAGACGATTCCCAGGCGTTCAAACTGGGTGGGACCGCGCTCGCCGCGCCG
>DATHGL010000051.1:0-2527 GCA_035317625.1 Gemmatimonadales bacterium
CAACTGCCGCATGTTCGTGGCGCTCGATCAATCCGCCGGCGACGAGCTCCTGGTGAAGGTGTTGCCCGCGGCCCTGTCGCTTGGCGTGGACCACGCGGCGTTCGCTGCAGACCTCGGTGGGCTCAGCACCCGGCTGACGCATGCCGGGTTGGTGCCCCCGAGCGGCGGGGGTCGCGCCGGCTCCTTCGTCTACCACACGAGGACGTTCGTGCAGGGGACCACCCTGCGTGCCTGGCTGGCCCGTCACGGCGAGCTGCCGCTCCGCCGCGCGGTGGAAATCCTGCGCGATGTGCTCGCCGCCCTCGCGCACGCGCACGCCGCGGGCGTCGCCCACGGCGATCTCAAGCCGGAGCACGTCTTGCTCGCGGACGGACAAACGCTGGTCGCTGATACGGGCATCTGCAGCGCGGTGGAGCGGGCGCTGGCGGCCGGCGCCCATGGGGGACGGGGCGGAGGGGACGGGGGAGGGGCGCCAGGTGCGGCGATGGCGGCACTGTGCGCGGTGGACTACCTGGCGCCCGAGCGCCGCGCCGGGGGCACGAGCGCCGCACCCCCCGACGACATGTTCGCCGTGGGCGTCCTGTTGTACGAAATGCTGACGGGGCGGCCGCCGGCGGCCCAGCCGGAGCCGCTCGAGGAGATCCGGTCGGTGCCTCCCTGGCTGGGCGAGCTGGGCCGCCGCTGTCGGGCGACGGAGCCAGGCGCCCGGTGGCCGGATGCGGCCGCCGCCCTCGCGAGTGGCACCTGGCCGGGTGGAGCGGTGATGTGAGGCTCGCGCACCCCGCCGCGATCACGCCTGTGCTGTGCTACCACCGGATCGGCGGGCCACTCGAGCTGGGCGTCACGCGGGTGGGCCGCGGGCCGTTCGCGCGGCAGATGACGGCCCTCGCCCGGGCGGGCTGGAAAACGCTCACGTTGCAACAGTTCGCCGACCGACGCCAACCCGGCGACCCCGCATTGCGCGTGCCGCACTCGGCATTGCTGCTGACGTTCGACGACGGCTACGCGTCTCTCGCCGACCAGGTCTATCCGATCCTCGCCGACCTGGGCTTCACGGCGACGACCTTCCTCATCACCGACTACGTGGGAAGGCTGAACACCTGGGACGTGCGCTATACGCGGCAGCGGCTGCCGCACCTCGGCTGGAGCGCTATCGAGCGTTGGCAGCAGCGAGGGTTTGGGTTCGCATCGCACTCGGCCTCGCATGCCCGGCTCACGTGGCTGGCGGATGACCACGCGATGGACGAGCTCGCCCGATCGCGCGACGCGCTGGTGCGACGGCTGGGACCGGGAGCCGGGAGGGCGGTGGCATATCCGTTCGGAGCGCGCGACGAGCGCGTGGAGCGGCTGGCGCGGGCCGCCGGGTACGAGCTGGGATTCGCCGGGGTGCGAGGCGACGCTACGGCGCTCAACATCCCGCGGGTGCCGGTCTATACGTGGGACGCGGGGAGCGTGCCGCTTGGGCTGCGCGACGACGGCTGGGGGTTCCTGGGACGGGTCGTCGCGCACCTGGCCAACCGCTGCGCGGTGGGGACGAGCGTAATGCTGAACGTGAGCGGTAAGCGGTGAGCGGTAAGCGGTGAGGGGGAGCTGCGGCGCCGCTCACCGCTCACCGCTCACCGCGCTACAGCAGTCCTCCCGTCGCCACCGCCGCCCCCATCACATGGTATCCCTTGTCCACGTGAATCGTCGCCCCCGTGATGCCGCTGCCCAGCGGGCTCGCGAGGAACGCCGCGGTCGTCGCGACCTCCCATGCGGTGAGACGTTCGGTGAGCGGGGCGTTGGCCGAGTAGTACTGCACCATCTGCTCGATCTTCCCGATGGCGCTCGCGGCCCGCGAGGCGAGGGGGCCGGCCGAGATCGTGTTGACGCGGAGGCCGTACTTGCGGCCCGCTTCGAACGCGAGGGTGCGGGTATCGCTTTCGAGCGCCGCCTTGGCGGAGGACATCCCACCCCCGTACCCCGGGACCACACGCTCGCTCGCTAAGTACGTGAGCGAGAGGAAGGACGCGCCGGGCCGCGTCAGGGGGCCGAGCCGCGCTACCAGCGAGACCAGCGAATAGGCGCTCACGCTCACCGCGGCGAGATAGCCGGCCCGGCTCGTTTCGAGCAGGGGCTTCTTCACTTCGGGACCGTTGGCGAGCGAGTGGATCACGATGTCGAGCGGCTGCGTGCCGAAATCGTGCACCAGCCGCTGGCCAAGCCCGACGACCGAGAAATCCCCCACGTCCCTGTAGCGTTTGTTCCCACGGATCTCCTCGGGCGCGTCCGCCAGCGTGTCGTAGGCGGCGTCGAGGGGATAGATCTTTTCGAACTGAAGCAGCGACCCGTCCGTCATGCGGCGCGCCTCGTCGATTTTGCCGCGCTCGAGCAGGTTCAGGAAGATGTTCAGGGCCGGCGGCCAGGTGCCGGTGCACACCGTCGCGCCCGCCTCGGCGAGGGCTTTGGCGATGGCGAAGCCATACCCCCCGTCGTCGGCGACGCCGGCCACCAACGCACGCTTGCCGCGGAGATCAATACCTAGCAT
>DATHGL010000052.1:0-9988 GCA_035317625.1 Gemmatimonadales bacterium
GCGAGGTTCTCGGCGGTCTCGGCCATCGACAGGCCGCACTGCGGGTCCTTGAGCGCTTCCCACAGGAGGTCTTCGAGCGGGGCGGCGGGCCCGAGCCGCAATCCCCAACGCGCGCCGCGCACCACGTGTGGGGCTTGGCTCATGGACTCGGTGCCGCCGGCGAGCACCGCCTGGGCCTCGCCCAGGATGATGAGCTGGGCGCCCTGCGTGATCGCTTCGAACCCCGAGCCGCACAGCCGGTTCACCGTGACGGCCGGAACCTCGATCGGCAGGCCCGCTTTGAGCCCGATATGGCGAGCGCAGTAAATGGCGTCGGCAGACGTCTGGAGGGCGTTGCCGAACACCGCGTGTCCGATCTCGCCCGCCGGCACTCCCGAGCGCCCGAGTGCATGCTTCGCCGCCACCGCGCCGAGCTCTATCGCCGACAGGTCCTTGAGGGTGCCACCGAAGGTGCCGAACCCGGTGCGCACGCCCGACAGGAACAGGACGTCCGTAGTGGAACCCTGGGTTTTCATGGGGAACAGCTCCGCGTGAGACGAGGGGAATATCGGGGAGAGCAGGGTGGGGCGATAGGGCACTGTGTCCTAACGTGTCCTAGGCTCATGGCTTGCGTCAGCTACGCTGTCTACCCGGGCTGAGAGCCCGGGCTCGGCGCCAATGTGCGCCCTTTAAGGGCGCACCCCCGGCCGAGCGCGCCCTCTCAGGGCGCGAACACGACCGAGCCTAGTCCGCCGACGTCGGCCTGCGTTTCCACACGACGTACGCCGGCACCCCGGTCGCCACGATCCCGAGCCCGATCAACGCCTGCACGGGTCGCGCCACTACGGTGTTGAGGACGATCGCGACGGCGGCCGCGATGAAGAGCACGGGCGTGAGGGGATACCCCGGCACGCGAAAGGGCCGCGGCGCATCGGGGCGACGTCGGCGCAGCACGAAGACGCTCGCCGCGGCGAGGGCGGCGAAGAGCCAGCTCGCGAACACTACGTACGTGAAGAGCTGCTCGAATCCGCCGGTCAGCGCGAGCAGCATCGCCCACGCGGCGCTCGCCGCGACGGCGAGGGCGGGAGTGCCGAAACGGGGGTGGACCAGGGCGAGCCTGCGGAAAAACACGCCGTCGCGCGCCATGGCGAAGTACATGCGGGGGCCCGTGAGGGCCAGCCCGTTGGCGGCGCTGAAGATCGACACGAGAATCACCAACGTGACGAGTTTCGCGGCCCCGGTGCCGAACAGCGCCCGCACGGCGTCGGCCGCCACGCGGTCGGTGGCTGCCACACCGGACGCGCCGACCGCCGCGATGTATCCGGCGTTCGCCGTCAAATAGATCGCCACGAGCGCCGCCGTGCCGAGGCCGATGCCGCGCGCGAACGTGCGTTGGGGGTCCGCCGCTTCCCCGGCGGAGTTGGTCACGTTTTGCCATCCTTCGTACGCCCACAGCACGCCCAGCAGCGCCACTCCGGCCGCCGAGAGCGACCCGACCGAGAGCGGTGTCGTGAACGCGCGCGTGTCGGGCTGGCGAAAGCCATCGCCCAGGGCGAAGCCCGCCGCGGCGAGGACGAGAATCGCCCCCACCTTGAGCGCCGTGCTCCAGTTCTGGAGCGAGGCGGCCTGCCGTACGCCGCGGATGTTGACCGTGGTGACGGCGGCGATCATCGCGACGCGGGCGAGGCGGTGGGCCAGCGGCGTGAGCGGCACGAGCTCGGCCAGGTAGTTCGCGAACGCCACCGCGAGCGTCGCCGTGGACCCCGTATTGATGGCGAGGAACAGGGTCCAGCCGAGCAGGAAGGCGGGCAGGGTGCCGAACGCCTCGCGGACATAGACGTAGCTGCCCCCCGCGTCGGGCAGCATGGCGCCCAGCTCGCCGAACGTGAGCGCGCCGAGCAGCGCCAGCCCGCTGCCCGCGAGCCAGACGAGCAGCGCGACGCCCAGGTCCCCGCCCGACTGCCGCAGCACCGCTCCCGGAACGGTGAAGATCCCCGACCCGATCGTGGTGCCGACGACGATGAGGATCAGGTCGCGGAGCGTGAGGACGCGGGCCAGGCTCCGCGGGGCGGTGACGCTCAGATCCGTGCGCCCACGGCTGCCGCCACCTCGCGCGTCCCCGCCGTCCCGCCGATATCCGGTGTGCGCACGCCCGCGACGAGCGTCTCCGTGACCGCGCGCTCGAGGTCGCCGGCCGCGTCCGGATGGCCCAACTGCTCGAGCATCAGCGCGCCCGTGAGCACCGCCGCCATCGGGTTGGCGATTCCCTTGCCCGCGAGCGGCGGCGCCGAGCCGTGGACCGGCTCGAACAGTCCCGCCCGGCCGGGGTGGAGGTTGGCGCTGGCCGCGAGTCCCAGCCCGCCCACGAGCCCGGCGCCCAGGTCCGAGAGGATATCGCCATACAGGTTGTTGGTGACGATCACCTGAAAACGCTCCGGCTCGCGCACCAGCTCCATCGCCAGGGCGTCCACGTAGCGGTGCTCGGCCTCGATGCCGCCGAACCCGGCGGCGACCCGCCGGAACGTCTCCTGCCAGATCCGGTGCGCGGGTACCGCGTTCGCTTTGTCGCTCATGGTGACGCGGGTCTTGCCGTGACCCTGCGCCCACTCGAACGCGGCGCGGATGATGCGCTCCACACCCTGTGCCGTGTTGATCTCCTCGGCCACGTACTCGCTCCCGGCGATCCGGCCCCGTCCGAGATAGACCCCTTCGGTGTTCTCGCGGAAGATCACGAAGTCGATGCGCCGGCCGTTGCCCCGCAGCGGGGTGAGGTCGGGGTGCAGCAGCCGCACCGGTCGGAAGTTGATGTAGAGATCGAGCTTGAACCGCAGGCCGAGCAGAATGTCGCGGGCATGCTCGTTGCCCGGGACGCGGGGGTCGCCCATCGCGCCGAGCAGGATCGCGTCCACGTCGTCGCGCAGGTGGCGCAACGCGCCGTCGGGGAGTGTCTCCTTCGTCTTGAGATAATGATCGGCGCCGTAGGGAAGGTGCTCGAGGTCAAGCGCGACGCCGTGCTTGCCTGCCGCCTGTTCGATGGGGCCGAGCGCGGCCGCGATCACCTCGGGGCCGATCCCGTCTCCCGCGATCACGGCGATCGTGTGACGCTTCACTCGAAGCCGGTCGCGCGGCCGCAGCTCACGCAGTAGCGCCAGCCCACGTCTACCTCGCCGCCACAGGCGGGACAGCGCAATTCTCCCGAGGGCGGCTGCCCGCACTGTGGGCAAAAGTTGACCTTCCGGCTCCCCGGGAGTGTCGCGCCGCAGTACGGGCACTGGCGCGGAGCCTCGGTCTGCTCGGCGAGCTCGAACGTGGCACCGGCGAGCGGGGCTTCCTCTGCGTCTTCATCCCCCTCGCGGTCGGCGGCTTCCGCGGATTCGGGTGGTGGTGGCACAAGGGACGGGAGGGACGCGGCAGGTGGCGCGTAGGCGCGGTCGCCCCGCAAGAACCGCTCGGCCGCGAGCCGATTGAGGTTGAGCATGGCATCGGGGAACTGGCGGAACACACCCGGGTCGGGATTCGACTCCGCCGCCTCGCGCTGCAGCACGTCCTGCACGTCGGCCGGGTCGACCGACGCGTAGCCGCGCTCGCCGGCGAGCAGCCGCAGCACCGCCATCTCGTAATCCTGATGGGTCGCGACCTTCAAGATCGACCGGTTCGAGCGGTACGGAACGAGCCGCTCGTACACCTCCGACGCAGGGAAGGGAATCGCGAGCCGCCCCGGCGCGTCGTCGGCCAGAACGCTCACCAGTCGCTCGAACAATCGGTCGAGATCATCAGCCATCCGGCACCCCTCCCGCCTCCCGCATCCCGCCTCCCGTCATTTGACGATCACCACTCCCTTCATGAACGGATGCGGCGTGCAGTGATAGGGGTACGTGCCCGGCTTGTCGAAGCGGTGCACGTACGATCCGTTCGGGGGAATGAGCGGCGACCCCGGCTCGGTGCCCTCGAAGGCCACGGTGTGCTCTACCGGGTCGCCGTTGATCCACCGCACGGCCTGGCCGGTGGAGATCGTGACGGTCTCGCCCTGGAACTTGAGGGCCGTCATCCGGATCTCGGCCGCCACCGGCGCCCCGGCGGGCGCGCCGAGCGCGACGGGTTTGGGCGAGCCATGGAACCACGGCGCGAAGCGCTTCAGGTGCAGCGGGATCGTGAATTCGAAGCCGTAGAGAGGCTTGCTCGTGGCGAGCTTGACGAAGGGATCCGCGCGAGAGCTACCCTGAATGGTGTTTCCGCCCACGTTGCTCGCGTGGAGCGAGAATGTGTGTGGAGACCCGGGGATCAGGAAGAGGAGACCGGCACTCCAAGCGGGGTCCTCTCCCGGATCGGTGCTGAGCAAAGAAGCGAAGTCTCCGGTGATCGCCACATAATTGTTAAGGCGAACAACGGCGCCGCCCGCAGCTGCCGCCCTGGCGCGGTCCTCGCCAAACGCCTGGGACATGCCGCGAACAGCCCCCAACAGCGTGAGCGCGCCCCTCGTCCAATCCACGCCCACTTCACCGTCGGCGCTCCGAAGCGTGATGTTGTAGGCGGGCGTGGCCGAGATGGCCCATGGTCCGATCTGGTGGCGCCACCGCGCGTAAATCTCGGTCTCGTTCGCGTCGGTGCCCTTCGTCGCGTATCGCATCCCGACGCCGACGTGAGCCGGCAGGCCTAATGCGAGCGTAAACGTCGGGTAGTTGATCACGCCGCTATTGGGACGCGGCGTCACGTAAAATCGGTGCAGGAAGTTGAATTGGACCACGCCGGCGTCCGGCACCCATGTGCCGCCCATGTTGGGCGAGCGGTCAAGCGACTGCGCCCCGACCTGCGCGGCGGGCCAGGCGAGAGCGAGGACGAAAACAGCCAACGAGACGTGCTTCATGACGGACCTCCCTGGTGTGGGAACGACCTTTCACCTCAATTCCGCATTCCGCATTCCACATTCCGCACTCGATTCAGCGCCACTCGCGAACCCACTTGTCGTACAGCACCGGAACGACCCCTCCCTGCTGCAGGACCTCGATGCCCGAAGGGTCGCGATAGGCCTTCCGATAGAACACGTGCGTGACGCCTGAATTGATGATCAGCTTGGCGCACATCACGCACGGCGACGCACTGATGAAGACCACTTTGTCGGGCGCGTTCCCCGGGGCCTTCACGAGTGCGTTCATCTCCGAATGAATGCACCCGCAGCTCCCCGGCACCGCCGAGTCGCACTTGTTCGGCAGGCCGCGCGCGTTGCCGTTGTAGCCGATGGCCAGCACGTTCTCGAGCCGCTGATCCGTCACGACGGTGCCGACCTGGAGCCGTGTGCAGGTGGAGCGTTTCGCCAGCTCCTCGGCCATCCGCATGTACACCTCGTACAACGGCACCCGCTCGACCGGGGGCGCGGGCGTGCCGTCGGCCAGCACGTTCAGGAAATGCGTGTTGGCGGCGACGCCGTCCTTAAAGACGCTCATGCAGCTCCTCATCGGGATCGTACTCGGCGTACTGGCCGCGGGCCCGCTGCTGCCCGAGCCAGGTGTCAAACCCCGACGGCACCAGGCCGTTCGAGCGCTCCTGGCGCTCGGCGGCGCGCATGGCGAGCACATTGGCGTACTCGTTCTTGGCGTGCCCCGCGTGGCCCCGCACCCAGCGCCAGTCGATCGAGTGGCCGGCCGCGGCCTGCACCAGCTTCTGCCACAGGGGCAGATTCTCGATGGCCCCGCCCTTGCGGCGCCAGCCGCGCGCGATCCAGCCCGGGACCCACTCGGTCATGCCCTTGACGAGGTACTCCGAATCCGACACGTACACGACCTGGACGCGCTTCCACTGGCGATGCAACCACTCGAGCGTGGCGATCGCCCCGGCCAGCGCCATCTTCTGGTTGGTCGTGTCGGGAGAGCACTCGTAGAAGTCCCAGCGCGCCACGCTGTCCCCGGCGGGCGCCTCGACCAGGGCGGCGTTGCCGCCGGGATTGGGCGGCTCCGTGCCGTTGCCGAGGCAGCTCTCGTCCGCGTGGACCAGGACGCGGGTCGGAGGCGCGCCGGCCATGTCAGGGCTGGATGACCACCGGAATGTCGGTGTGGCGCAGGATCTCCTCCGCGTGGGATACGATCACGGCGCTGGGCCGGCCTTCCACGTGGCTCATGTGCGCGCCGGCAAACAGCGAGTCGCAACGGGTCCGCTTGATGACCCGCGCGACGACCTCGCCGGGCTTGCCCGCCTCGACATGCGTGACGAACGCCACCCGCTCCATCGAGAGCGTCGCCTCGGCCACGCCCACGACCTTGAGCCCCTCCTCCCGGTCGTCGCTCGCGTGGATGATGTGAACGGTGCTTTCGGCCACGGTGGCGAACTGCATCGCGCGCTCGAGGGCACGACGGCTCGTATCGTGTCCGTCGAACGCGACCGCGATCGCCTGCATCGGCGATGGGAGACCGCCGCACACGATCACGCAGCGCTCGGCGATGCGGATGAGGGACGTCGCGGTGGGACCGAGGGCGTCGCCCTTGGTGGTGACGCCGCGGCGTCCCACCAGCACCGCGTCCGCCGTCTTGGCCAGGTCGGCGAGCTCGACGTCCGGTTCGCCCGTGACCGCGGTCACCTCGACCTGTAGGCCCGCCGCGACCACACGGTCGCGCGCCCGATCGAGCATCGCTGGACCGTCCACGTCGCGACCGCCGGGGTCGCGCACGTACGCCACGATGAGCGTGCTGCCGAACCGCTTCCCGAGCAACACGGCTTGCTCGAACGCCGCATCGGCTCGCGGGCTGCCGTCGAGTCCCACCAACAGGCGCGTGAACACGGCTATGGCAGCACGGCGAAGTACTCGAGCTCGCGCAGCGGGAACGCCAGCAGCTCTCCTGTCATCGGCAGCCTCCCTTGCAGGGCCTCGTCGCGCTCCAGCGTGTCGAGGCGTTCCGCCACCACCACGTACTCCGTTCCGCGCCGCCGCAGCGCCACCCGCCGACGCTCCCGCACCGCGCGCTCGAGCGCGTCCAGCGCATCGGGCGTGAGGCTCGAGAATTCGGGGATCGCGCGCACGTGCGCTACCGCACGGTGATCCGGCCGGCCTGGCCGGCGACCACGCGGCCGATGACGGCCGCCGCCGGGGTCGCTTCTCGCACGAGCCCCGCCACGAGCGCGTCCGCGCGCTCCGGCGCGACGGCGATCAGCAGGCCCCCCGACGTCTGCGCGTCCGCGAGCAGGATGCGCGCGGTCGCGTCCACCGGGTCGGCGAACGTGACCGCGGTCGCGACGCTCGCCGCGTTGCGCGTCGTGCCGCCGGGGACCGCCCCGCGCTCCGCCATCTCGCGGGCGCGCGGCAGGAGCGGCACGGCGGCCGCCGTGAGCTCGGCTGCCGCCCCGCTCGCCTCGAGCAGCGTACGCAGATGGCCGAGCAGGCCGAACCCGGTCACGTCGGTCGCGGCATGCACGCCGACGGCCAGCATCGCGCGCGCCGCCCCCGCGTTCAGGACCGTCATGGTCTCCACCGCCCTGGCCAGATCCGCGTCAATCAGGAGATCGCGCTTCAGCGCCGTGCTCAGCACCCCGGTGCCCAGCGGCTTCGTGAGCACCAGCGCGTCGCCCGGCCGCGCCCCGGCGTTCGTGACGACGCGGTCGGGATGCACTTCCCCGATCGCCACCATGCCGTACTTCGGCTCGGGATCGTCCACCGAGTGCCCGCCCAGCACGAAGGCGCCGGCGGCGCGCGCCACGTCCGCCCCGCCGCGGATGACCTCGGCCAATAGCTCGAACGGTAGCGCCTCGCGCGGCCACCCCACCAGGTTGAGCGCGAGCAGCGGCGTCGCGCCCATGGCGTAGACGTCCGAGAAGGCATTGGCGGCCGCGATGCGGCCGAAGTCGTAGGGATCGTCCACAATGGGCGTGAAAAAATCCACCGTCGCCACGATCGCGCGATCGGGCGCCACCTGGAACACGGCGGCGTCGTCGCGGCTCGAGGCGTCGACGAGGATCCGCGGATCCGTCGCGATCGGCACGTGGCGCAAGACCTGCGCCAACTCGGCCGGGCCGAGTTTGCAGGCTCAGCCCGCGCCGTGCGAGTAGCGCGTCAGTCGGATGGCGGTCATGGGTTGCGTGCTCATGGACCACAGAAGATGCCGACGGAAACGAGGCTAGCCAAGCCTCCACGCGAGGATCGCGCCGGCGATCTCGTAGCGCGCCAGGTCGGCGCAGGCGCCGACGAGCAGCGATCGGCTCGGGACGGGTCGCCCCGGTCCCGGCAGCCATTTGGGGACGGTCGCCAGTGCCCCGACGAGCGCGAATAGCAGCCACCAGCCGCCACGGCCCAACGAATCGAACCACAGCGACGCCAACAGGGTGAGCAGTCCCGCCTCGGCCGTCGGCCACTTCCAGGACCCTCGCGGGGCGGCAGCCTCCGCGCCGGCGTGACCGAGCCGCGCGATCCCGAGCGTCACGATCGCGAACCAGGCCGCCACGGGGATCCACGCCAGCACGAGCCGCCCGAGCGTCACTTCGTGCCGCGCCGCTCTGGCGGCACGTATCCCGGCCCGCGTAGGCCGCGGCCGGGGCGCGCCGCCGTGAGCCTGCCGTGGTCGAGCACCTTCTGGCCGTTCACGAAGACATAGGCGAATCCCACGGACGGTTGGTGCGGTTGCTCGAACGTCGCCTTGTCGGCCACGGTGGCCGGATCGAACACGGTGATGTCCGCGGCCATGCCCGCTTTCAGGAGGCCGCGATCGGAGAGCCCGACGCGCTGGGCGGCGAGCGCGGTCATCTTGCGAACCGCGAACTCGAGCGGGAAGAGCTTCAAGTCTCGCGAGTAGTGGCCGAGGATCCGGGCGAACGTGCCGTAGGCGCGGGGGTGCGCGGACTGGGTGCCGAACGGCCCGTCCGGCGCCACGCCGCCGAAGTCGGTGTTCACCGCCACCCACCACGTCTTCATCGCCGCCTGCACGTCGGGCTCGTCCATCACGGAGTACACCGCATCGGTGCGGTGGCCGCCTTCGGCGAGGACGATGTCGAACAGCGTCTCCACGGCGTCGCGGTGCCGGGCGGCGGCGATCTCGCTGACGCGCTTCCCCTGGAGGTAGCGCAGGGAATCCTGGAAGGTGCCCGTGATCAGGACGCCGTCGCCCCCGCCCGCTTCGTAGTAGAAGCTCTCCAGCCGGGTGGGATTGAGCATCTCGTCGCGCAGCCGGGCGCGGGTCGCGGGATCCCGCAGGCGCGCGAGCAGCGAGTCCCAGCCCCCGCTCTGGGCCCACGTGGGGATCGAGGCGTCGAGCGCCGTCGCGGCGCGGATGTAGGGGTATTGGTCGGCCGTGACGTCGAGCCCCGCTGCCCGGGCGGAGTCGATCCGCGCGAGCACCCGCGGCATGCGGCCCCAGCTCTGCCGCCCCGACACCTTGAGGTGCGAGATCTCGGCGGGGATGTCCGCTGCGCGCGCGATACGGAAGACTTCGTCGAGCGCGTCGTCGATCCGGATCCCCTCGTTCCGCATGTGCGACGCGTAGACGCCGCCATGCCGCCGCGCCGCCTTGGCGAGCGCGATGATCTCCTCGGTCTTGGAATAGCTGGCCGGAGCGTACTCGAGGGCGGTCCACAGGCCGAGGGCGCCTTGCTCCATCAGCGTATCCACGATGGCGGTCATGTGGGCGAGCTCGACGTCCGTCGGCTGCCGGTCGTCGTTTCCCACGACCGCGAGCCGCACCTGGGTCGCCCCCACGAACGTCGCGATGTTGAGCGTCGACCCCTGTTTCGCGACCTGTGCAAAGTAGCCGTCCAGGTCGCGCCAGTCCTCGCGGTAGTGCCACTTCTTCATCGCAGCCGAATCGTCCAGGACGAGCCGGTCGGTGAGCGGCGCGACCGAGCCGCCTTCGCCCGTGACCTCGGTCGTGACGCCCTGCGTGATCTTGCTGAGCACCCGGTTGTCGATCAGCACGTTGATCTCGGACTGACCCATCATGTCGATGAAGCCGGGGGAAACGACCAGCCCGTGCACGTCCAGGGTCTCCGGGGCCGTCGCCCCGTTCAGGAAGCCGACGGCCGCGATGCGGTCGCCTCC